>JARGFU010000009.1 GCA_029210625.1 Deltaproteobacteria bacterium
GGCCGCGCCGGCCGCGCCGGCCGCCCCGGCGGTCGAGGCCGCCCCGGCGGTCGAGCCGGCACCGGCGCCCGCGCAGGCCGCCGAGCCCGCCGCCGAGGAGGAGACCGAGGGGAAGAGCGACGCCGATCTCCTCACCGACTTCCTCCTTAAGAACCTGCGCTGATCGTCATGCCGCACCTGCTGCTCAAGCTCTGCACGGTCTTCTACGTGACCTCGGCCTTCGCCTACCTCGGGGTGCTCCTGGCCCCCAAACTGCGGCTGGACCGGCTGGGGATCTGGGCGCTCGGGGGCGGCATCACCCTGCACCTGGCGAGCATCATCGACCGCTGGATCGAGCTCGAACTCACGCCGGTGACCAACTTCCAGGAGGGCCTCTCGGCCTTCGGCCTGGCCCTCTCGGCGGTCTTCCTCTTCATGAACTGGCGCCTGCGGCGGCCGGTGATCGGCGCCTTCGTCACGCCCCTGATCGCGGTGATGATGATCACCGCGCTCCTGGTGCCCTCCGGCGGCGGCGCGATCCCCGAGAGCCTGCGCAGCATCTGGCTGCCCATCCACATCTCGATGGCCTTCCTCGGCGACGCGTCCCTGGCCATTGCCGCCTCGGCCGGCGTCCTCTACCTCCTCCTGGAGCGGAAGATGAAGCGGAAGGAGTTCGGCGGGATCTTCGGGCGGATGCCCTCCCTCGAGACCCTCGACTCCCTCTCCTACAACCTGGTGCGCTTCGGCTTCGTCCTCCTGACCCTGGCCATCCTCACCGGCACCATCTGGGCCGGGCAGCAGTGGAAGAGCTACTTCTCCTGGGAGCCGCGGCAGACCAGCGCGATGGTGGTCTGGGTGATCTTCGCCGCGCTCATCACCTCCCGCTGGATGGTGGGCTGGCAGGGCCGGCGCACCGCCGTCATCACCATCGTCGGCTTCGGTCTGATGCTGGGCTCCTTCCTGATCCTGCGCTTCCTGCAGATCGGCCGGCACTTCGGCAGCTACACCTAGACCCGTCGTATCCATGCAGCTCTTCGTCACCGGTCTCTCGCACAAGACGGCGCCCATCGAGGTGCGCGAGCGGCTCGCCTTCTCGGGAGACGCCCTGGCCCTCGGCCTGGGCGCCCTGCGCAAGCTGCCGGACGTGCGCGAGGCGGTGATGGTCTGCACCTGCAACCGCACCGAGATCTACGGGCTCTCCGGGTCCCCGGAGGAGGCCGCGGCGCAGGTCAGCGACTGGATGGGAGATCACTCGGCGGCGGACCTCTCGGCCCACCTCTACGGCCACACCGGCCGGGACGCGCTGGTGCACCTCTTCCGGGTCGCCTCCTCCCTCGACTCCATGGTCGTGGGCGAGCCGCAGATCCTCGGGCAGGTGAAGAAGTCCTTCTCCGAGGCCCAGCTCCACCGCGCGGCCGGCCCGCGCCTGGAGCGGATCTTCAGCCGGGCCTTCCAGTGCGCCAAGAAGGTGCGCAGCGAGACCGGCATCGGCGAGTCGGCGGTCTCCATGTCCTTCGTGGCGGTGGAGCTCGCCCGCAAGATCTTCCAGGACCTGGTGGGCCGGAAGGTGCTGCTGGTCGGCGCTGGCGAGATGTGCGAGCTGGCCGCCGCTCACATGATGCAGAACGGCGCCAGCGAGGTGGTGGTCGCCAACCGCTCCCACGAGAACGCCCTGGCCCTGGCCGAGCGCTTCGACGGCGAGGCCGCCTCGCTCTCGGAGGTCGAGCGCCTGCTGGGCGAGGTGGACATCGTCCTCTCCTCCACCGCGGCCCCGGGCTACCTCGTCACCAAGGAGCAGATGGCGCGGGCGGTGAAGGCCCGGCGCTACCGCCCGATCCTCGTCATCGACCTGGCCGTGCCCCGGGACATCGATCCCGGCGTCAACTCCCTCTCCAACGTCTACGCCTACGACGTCGACGACATGCAGAAGGTCGTCGAGGACAACCTGCGGCAGCGCAGCGACGAGGCGAACCGGGGCGAGCGGATGGTGCGCCTGGAGGTCGCCGCCTTCCTCGAGCAGGAGCGGGGCCGGGCGGTGCTGCCGGTGGTCGCCGCCTTCCGCCACACCGCCGATCGGATCGCGCGGGAGCAGGCCGAGAAGACCCTGGCCTACCTCGAGCGCGAGGAGCTCTCGGACGAGGGGCGCGCGCGCATCGAGGCGCTGGCCCACGCGGTGGTGAAGCAGGTGCTCCACCAGCCGACGGTGCTCCTGCGCTCCAGCGCCTCCACCGACGACGGAGAGCAGCTCGCCGCGACCCTGGTGAAGCTCTTCGGGCTGGACGTCCAGAAGATCAACGACGAGATCACCGAGGAGAAGGCCCGCCGCCGGGAGGAGCGCCTCGCCGCCCTCCAGGCCGAGGCCGCCGAGGCGAAGGTCACCGAGAAGAAACCATCACGCATCCTGCCACCGAGCCCCCCCGCGGGGGACGAGCGCCCGGCGGCGCAGGAGGAGGGCATCGCCAAGGTGCTCCCCCTGCGGCCGACGGGGAACGATCGAGGAGAGGAATGAGCCGCACCCTGAAGATTGGAACCCGCAAGAGCCCCCTCGCGCTCTGGCAGGCCGAGCACGTCAAGGCCGTCCTGGAGGCCACCCACGCCGATCTGCGGGTCGAGCTGGTGAAGGTCGTCACCAAGGGCGACAAGATCCTCGACGTGCCCCTGGCCAAGGTCGGCGGCAAGGCCCTCTTCGTGAAGGAGATCGAGGATCAGCTCCTCAACGGCGAGATCGATCTGGCCGTGCACTCGATGAAGGACGTGCCCACGGTCCTGCCCGAGGGGCTGGGCCTGGTGGCGACCTCGCTGCGCGCCGATCCCCGGGACGCCTTCGTGGCCCGGGACCCGGCCGCCACCCCCACCGTCGCCTCCCTGCCCGAAGGGGCCCGGGTGGGCACCAGCAGCCTGCGCCGCTCGGTGCAGCTCCTCTCGGAGCGCCCGGACCTGGTGATCGTCCCGGTGCGCGGCAACGTCGGCACCCGCCTCTCGAAGCTCGAGGCCGACGATCTCGCCTGCGTGATCCTCGCCTGCGCCGGCCTCGACCGCCTGGAGGAGGGCGACAAGATCACCGAGCGCATCGCGCCGGAGACCATGCTGCCGGCCATCGGCCAGGCCGCCCTCGGCCTCGAGGCCCGCCTCGACGACGACGTCACCCGCGAGCTGATCGCGGTCCTCCACGACGAGGAGACCCACGACTGCGTCGCCGCCGAGCGGGCCTTCCTGACCCGCCTGGAGGGCAGCTGCCAGGTGCCCATCGGGGGCTACGCCCTCATCGAGGAGGGCAGGCTCTGGATGCGCTCCCTGGTCGGCACCCTCGACGGCTCGAAGATCCTCCGGGCAGAGGCGAGGGGCGATCGCGCCGACGCCGAGGCCCTCGGCGTCTCGCTGGCGGAGAAGCTCCTCTCGGAGGGCGCCGACGCCATCCTGGCGGAGATCTTCGACACTTGAGCCGGAGGGGGGTGGTGCTCACCGGCCGCAAGGCCGGGGAGGCCCGCGACCTGCTCGAGGCCGCGGGCCTGGAGGTCCACCACCTGCCCGCCATCGCCCTCTGCCCGCCCGCCGATCCGGGGGCCCTCTCCCGGGCCGTGGCCGAGCAGTCGGAGCACGACGATCTGGTCTTCACCTCCGCCGCGGCGGTGACCGCCTTCGTCGAGGCCGCCGAGGCCCTCGGAGTGCCGACCTTCGGCAGCGCCCGGATCGTCGCGGTGGGAATGGCGACCGCCCGGGCCCTCGAGGCTGCCGGCGCCGAGGTCGCCCTGGTGGGGGAGGGTGGAGGTGCCGAGCTGGCCGCCGCCTATCCCGAGGGGAGCCTGGTGGGGCGGAGGATCCTGCTTCCCCGGGCCGAGGCCGGGAGGGAGGAGTTTCCCGAGGCCGCCCGGGCGGCCGGGGCCGAGGTCACGGTCGTGGCGGCCTACTGCACGCTGCCTCGCCCGGAGGTGGGGGAGGCGATCGGTGAGCTGATCGCTTCGGGGGGAGTGAAGGCGGTCTGCTTCGCTTCGCCTTCGGCGGTGGAGGCCGTCGCGGCGGGGCTCTCGGAGTCATCCTGGGAGAGCTTCACCGCCGTGGCGATCGGGGAGACCACCGCGTCGGCGCTGCGGGCGATCGGGGTCGAGCCGGTGGTCGCTGGCGAGCCGTCGGGGACCGGGCTCGCGGAGGCAGTCCTCTCCCTGAGCTGAGTGCTCCTGGGAGAGGCCGTGTACGTGTACGTGGACGTGTACGTCCACGACCTGATCACGCAGGCTCCCTGCGCTGACTCCAGGAGAACTTGCCGTGCACGTACACGTACACGTACACGTCCACGTACACGGCTTTTCCTACGGCTCGCTCTGCCCTAGGGAAGGGCTCCCTGCGGCGAGAACAGAGTCACCGAGTCCGGGAACACCGGAACGGTGTACGTCGCCAACGTCTCGACGGTCCCGTTCAGGGTGTGCTTCAGGGTCAGGGTCCGGGTCCCGGCCTTGATGTTGATGGCCGCGAAGACGCCGTCGATGTTGGTGGCGCTGCGGCGGACATCGGGGTTCTCGTTGCCGTCGGTGAAGGCCAGCCGGCCCTCGACGCCCGCCTCGCTGTCCACGATGCGGCTCGCGTCCATCCCGTCGATCTCGACGATGATGTTGGCCATCTCCCGCCGGTTGCAGGCGGAGATGGTGCCGGCCAGGGCGGCCCGGCCCACGCCGTCGGTGAGATCGTCGGCGCCGTCGATGCCGGCGCTGATGCCCGCGGTCTGGGGGAAGACCTGATAGGTCGAGACGGCGATCACGGTGGCCGGCTCCTCGATGGCCTGCAGGCCGGCGGGATCCGCCGCGGCCCGATCGGCCCGCAGGACGACCCCGTACTCGTAGGTGTCGGCGAACTCGCCGGTGGCGTCGGTGACCTTCACGATCAGGGTGGTGTTGGTCGGGACCACCTCGGCGCCGAGGTCGAAGGCGCCGCCGTTGCTGCAGTTCAGGCCGGTGAAGGCGCTGTCGACGTCGGAGGTCGCGGTGCCCAGGGGGGTGCCGGTGGCGCCGTCGGACATCCGGTAGACGGTGACGACGAGGCCGCCGGAGGTGTCGAGGTCGAGGCCGAAGACGTCCACGCAGCCCCGGAAGTTCACCATCGCCGGGCCGGCGGGGGTGGCGGGGGTGGCGTAGCAGCTCACGTCCGGCACCTCGAAGTCGCCCGAGCCGGGGATGGCCAGGGACTCGAAGGTGCACATCCCGTCGCCGCCGCGATCGGCCAGGTTGCAGATCGTGCCGCCCCGATCCTCCTCGCAGACCGAGCGGGCCTTGCAGTGGAAGTGCTCGGTGCAGCTGGTCTCGGCGCCGGCGGTGCATTCGTCGCCGCCGTCGGGGGTGCCGCCGCCGCCGTCGGTGCCCCCGCCGCCACCGTCACAGGCGGGCAGGAGGAGGAGACCGGAGAGCAGGGCGAGGGAGAAGAGCCGGGCGAGCTTCATGACCACTCCTTGGCAGTGGAAGTCGTGCAAAGTTGGCGCACTTTGCTCGGGAGAGGGCGATCTGGTCAAGGGCCGTCCACGGGTCCGGGGATCACCCGGAGCTCCAGGGACCTCACCTTGCCCTCGCCGAGCACCCCGGCCAGCCGCTCGAGGATCGCCTCCTCGTGGCGGCGGATCTCGGCGGCCCAGGACTCGGCCTCCACCCGCAGGACCAGCGTCTTGCCCTCCAGGCGCAGGGGGCGGGCCCGCTGACGCAGGCGGGCGTCGGCCACCTGGGCCCAGGCGAGGCCCAGGCCCAGCGGGGTGCCGCCCAGGCTGCGGGCCAGGCTGCCGAGGGCCTCACCGGCCGCGACGTTCTGGCGGATCCGGTCGGGCCGGTTGGTCTTGCGTCGGGAGCTCATCTGCGATCGAAGGGGGTCATGGCGCGGTGCGTCGGAAACCGGGAGCTTACGTCACCGGAGGCCGCTTGACACCCGCATTTTCAGCGTGGGAACAATGCGCCACTTCGTCGCGGTGATCACCGCGCAAGGTATTCAATTCTGGATCGAAACTCCGGTCTCACAACGCAGGGCCGGAAGAGGAGGGACGATGCGTAGGCTTCAGACTCTTGCTCTCATTCCGGTGATGGCCTTCGGGCTGCTGCTGACCGCCTGCCCGGGTGAGCCCGGCGATCCGGATGGGGGAACCCCGGACGGCAGCACCGTGTGCAATCTCGGCGAAGAGAACTGCTGCACCCGGAACCGCGACTGCTCGCACCTGACCACGAGCACCTACACCGCGGTCTGCGGGGAGAACGACGCCTGCGAGTTCCTCTGCAACGTCGCCTCCGACTGCGCCGGCGCCGACTTCGAGCCCGTGGCCTGCGCCGCCGGCGACTGCGTCTGCGACCTGGGCACCTGCACCCTGCCTTCCTGCTCCAACGACGCCGACTGCGGCGGCACCGGCCTCTGCGTCGGCGGCTCCTGCGAGGCCGGCGAGGCCGCGCCCGACGGCTGCGTGCTCGCCCCGAACCCGATCTTCACCCAGACCGGCGCCACCGTGCAGCTCTACGGCTACGCCACCAAGGGCGGCGAGTTCGTGGTCTCCGACGGCACCTGGAGCTACGCCTCGGGTGACACCGCCATCGCCGACGTGAGCGCGGCGGGCGTGGTCACCGGCGGCGCCTCCGCCGGCACCGCCCAGATCACCGCCACCATCACCGGCAGCGGCGGCACGGGCACCTGCACCGTGGCCGTGAACAACTACGTGACCGCCGGCGCCGACGAGGTGCAGGTCGCCGTCTTCGACGAGCTCTCCCGCACCCCGGTGGAGGGCGCCGTGGTCGTGGTCGAGGATGCGTCCAACGGCACCGAGGTCGGCCAGGGCGCCACCGCCACCGACGGCTCGGTGACCCTCTCGGGCATCACCGCCGCCAGCATCAACGTCCACGTCTTCACCGAGGTGGACGCGACCTCCGCCATGGCGCCGAACGGCTACGCCTACATCTCGGCCATGAGCATCAGCGACAAGGACGTCGCCGTCTACCTGCCCCGCAACGCCAACGGCTCCAAGGCCGGCGGCTACCAGGGTGAGATGACCGTCCAGGACTTCATGGCCATCAGCGGCGACGACGTCCACGTCATGCTGGCCGGCGTCTCCCTGCCCGGCAACTTCATCGACCTCGACCTCGAGGTGCTCATCGGCGAGATGATCCCGACCCACGTGGTCTTCGGCAGCCTCCTCGACGACACCCTCCCGCTCCCCTCCGGCCTCGTGCTGGGCGTGGGCTCCGAGTTCTTCAAGGCCGACTACAAGCCCCTGGGTCACCCCGGCACCCGCACCGCCTGGGCCCTCGGCGGCAACCTGCCCATCCAGGACGTGACCAACGTGCTCGGCCCGGTCGTCGGCGGCGGCACCTCCGACCTGCCCATCGGCCAGCTCCTCGGCGCGCTGCTCCCGCTCTTCAACGGCTTCAACTCCGCCGTCGAGCCGGGCGTGGCCATCTCCGAGTACGACCGCGTCGCCGGCACCGATCCGGACGGCAACCCGATCATGGTCCCGGACTTCGGGCAGTTCCCGCAGCAGGACGTGAACCTCGACACCAAGCTCGCGCTCAAGGGTGAGGTCTCGATCCCGAACCTGCCGCAGCTCCCCGACGGCACCTACCTCGACGGCACCGTGATCCTCGCGGGCGTGCTGGTCGACGGCCAGGGCCTCGTGCCCCTGGGCATCACCGCCGGCCTCGACGTGGCCGACGCCACCACCCAGACCCCCAACGGCATCGTCAACGACGAGGGCGACGACGCGACCCCGGGCAAGGCCATCATCCGGATGGCCCCGCAGCACGGTGGCATCGAGGGCAGCCGCTACGTCCTGGTGGCCCTCTCCCTGGGCTTCGACAGCATGGGCACCACCGGCGGCGGCACCCAGGCCCTCTCCGGCGCCGTGCACTTCTTCGACGGCCTCAGCTGGGAGGAGAACATCTCGCTGGGCTCGAGCTTCCTGACCTTCGCCGACTCGGCCACCTACGATGCCGGCACCCGCGCCTACACCCCGGCCTCCGTCACCGGCGCCGACTTCTACCGCCTGGCGGTGGACGGCACCGACGACCGGACCTGGATCATCTACCACGACGGCACCACCGCCATGACGCTGGTCGATCCGGCCGGCTACACCTGCGGCGCCGGCGCCTGTGAGGACCGGGCCATCGCGGGCGCGAACCTCGACGCCCAGGCCGTCGGCAGCGGCGGCGTGAGCGCCAGCGACCTCTTCGGCTGGAACGGCACCAACCTCGACGGCCTCGTCGAGACGGTGCAGAGCTTCAGCACCATCGACGTGACCGTGCCTTGATCTAGGCCGGACGCTCGACGAGTTTCAGGGCGCTCTCCTTCGGGGGGGCGCCCTTTCTCGTTTCGGGCTACGAGCTTTGAGCTTTGAGCCCTTGGCTCGAGGGATCAGCTCCGGTGACCCGGTGATCCAAGCTCACAGCTCCAAGCTCACAGATCAAAGCTCGCAGCCGAAATCAGAAGTAGGGGTTGCCCCGGCCCTCGTTCAGCTCGTCGATCATCAGCTGGATCCGGTCCCGGACGCCCTCGGCGAGGTGGTTCACCTTGAGCCGGCTCTTCGCGTCCTCGGGGGTCGCGCCGTCCAGCTCGAGGGGCTCGCCGATCTTGATCTTCCACTTGCTCGGCAGGGGCACGAGCCCGAGGGGGCCCAGCAGCGGGAAGGTCGGGGTCACCGGCACGAAGGGCAGGCCGAAGGGCCGCGCGACGGCGGTGGTCTTGCACAGGATGGGGTGGGCGTCGTCGGCGCCGACGATCGCCACCGGGATCAGCGGGGTGTTCGTGCGCAGGGCCAGCTTGACGAAGCCGCCGCGGCCGAAGCGCTCGAGCTGGAAGCGGCGGCGGTAGAGCTTGCCCAGGCCCCGCAGGCCCTCGGGGAAGACCCCGACCACCGCGCCGGTCTCGAGCAGCCGCTCGGCGTTCTCGGGGCAGGCCCGCACGCCGCCGAAGCGGTTGAGGAAGGTGCCCACGAAGGGGAAGTGGAAGACGAAGTCCTCCAGCAGGGGCCGGAAGGGGCGGGCCTCGGGGTGCTCGAGGCGCAGCGCGGTCGCGAGGATCAGGCTGTCCCAGGGCACCGCGCCGGAGTGGTTGGCCACCAGGAGGCAGCGCCCCGTGGCCGGCACGTTCTCCATCCCCTCGAGCTCCACCCGGAAGTACCGCCGGTAGAGGGTCTCGAGGGGCCCGGCCAGGCTCTCGGCCAGCGCGGGATCCATCCCGAAGGGATCGAAGTCGGTCTGCGGGGCCACCTCGGCGCGGGAACCCGTCCGGCGCCGGGAGGTGTTCACCACCCGCCGCCCCACCTCCGAGAGGTCGGTGATGGCCGCCTGCAGATCGGCGGTGAGGGAGGGCCCCACCAGCGCCCTCACCGAGCGCTCGACCGTCCCCACGGTGCGGACGATCTCCTCGCCCATCTCCAGGGCCGCCACGCCCGCGCCCGCGGCCCGGATCGCGGCCGTGAGCCGGTCCAGGGCCTCGCCCCAGTCGCTGACGTCCGTGAAGTCCTCCGTCTGCCGCTGGGTCCTCGGATCATTCGCGGTCGAGAACGAAGGCCGCTTCGCCTCGTCCACGTCCACGTCCACGTCCACGTGCACGGGTTCTCCCGGATCCCGCTCGACCCCGACCTCGGCTTCCGCCTCGGCCTCCGCCTCGGCCTCCGCCTCCGCGGCCTCTCCCCGCTCGTACCCGGGCACCCCGAACTCATCGTGCGCGATCGCCGGCTCGATCTCGGCCTCGAGCTCGAGCTCGGGCTCGACCGCCTCCACCGGAAGCTCCACCTCCGGCGCGACCTCCACCGGACGCGCCGCCGCCCCCCTGCGGAAGGGATCGTTGCCCAGGACGCTGTTGCGCTTCGCCATGGCTACTTCCAGTGCTCCTTCAGGACTCGGCCCGGACCAGATCGCCGAGCTTCCGTCCGCCGGCGAAGGCGATCAGGGCGTCGCGGGTGGAGTAGCGGGGCCGGAAGCCCATCTCCTCCCGGGCGCGCCGGCCGTCGGCGACACAGACGTACTTCAAGAGGTTCACGAAGGTCGGCGGCGTGCTGACCAGCTGGGCCAGCCAGAGGGTCCTCACCCAGCCCCGGGCCAGGGGACCGGGCAGGGGCATGCCCACCCGGCCGCAGGCCTTGAGGGCCGCCGAGAGGGGAAGCACTCCGTCCCCCGAGAGGTTGAAGGCGCCGTCGTGATCCCGGTGGACCGCCAGCGCGAGGGCGTCGGTCACGTCGGTCTCGTGCACCAGCTGGATCAGCGGATCGAAGCCGAGGACCGTCAGGGGGGTGGGGAAGGTGAGGTAGCGGGTGATCCAGTTGCGCACGGTGGGGCCGACCACCGGCGCGAAGCGGAGGGAGGTGCAGACGGTGTCCGGGTGCTCCTGCTTGAAGCGCTGGAGCTGCCGCTCGTTCTCGATCCGATCGCCCACGTAGCGCGATCCCTGCAGGCCTCGCAGGGGCGCGTCCTCGGAGAGGTAGTTCGGGTTCTTGGAGTGGGGGCCGTAGACCAGGGTCGAGGAGAGCAGGACGAACTTGCGGACCCGGTGCTCGGCGCAGGCGTTGAGCACGTGCACCGTCCCGATCGCCTCGACCTCGTGGGCCCAGGCCGAGTGGTGGCTCGGGGAGGAGAGGAGGGCGAGGTGCACCACGGTGTCGATGGCGTGGTTCTGCAGGTGGATCAGCAGCTCGGAGCCCGCGCTCGGGCGGGTGAGGTCGACGGCGCGGTAGAGGATCTTCTCGTCGTGGATGTGCGGTGCGCGGTGATCGATCGCGAGGATCAGCTCACAGCGCTCGCTGCCCACCAGGCGCTCGAGGAGGGCGCGGCCGAAGAAGCCAGCGGCGCCGATCACCGCCACCCGGCTGCGCTCGGGGCGCACCAGCTCGCTCGCCGAAGAACCGGCGGTGCTGCCATTTCCGGTCTCTGGGCTCATCGCGAAGGAGTCCTCCCTCTCCCAGCCCGGGGAAATAGAACAAGGGCTGCCGCCGGTCAAACCCGCTTGCCGCTCCGCGCACCGGGAGCGTACCTTGCAACGCCGTGAAAGAGCAGCGAGCCAGCGACGGGCGCGTGAAGCGCCTCCCCGACGAGGTCGTCAACACCATCGCCGCCGGCGAGGTGGTCGAGCGGCCGGCCTCGGTGGTCAAGGAGCTGATCGAGAACAGCCTGGACGCGGGGGCCACCGAGATCGAGGTCGTCCTCGAGGCGGGGGGCACCGAGCGGATCACGGTGATCGACGACGGCTGCGGGATGGGCTTCGAGGACGCCCGGGCCTGTCTCGACCGCCACGCGACCTCGAAGATCCGGGACGCGGAGGGGCTCTTCGCCCTGAAGACCCTGGGCTTCCGGGGCGAGGCCCTGCCGAGCATCGCGGCGGTCTCCCGCTTCAAGCTCGTCAGCCGCCTCGAGGGCGCGGTCGAGGGGGTGCGGGTCGAGGTCGAGGGGGGCGAGCTGAAGCGCCACGAGGCCGCCGCCGCGGCCCCGGGGACCCGCATCGACGTCGAGGAGCTCTTCGTCAGCGTCCCGGCCCGGCGGAAGTTCCTGCGGCGCCCCTCCACCGAGCTCGGCCACGTCAGCGAGACCGTGGGGCGCCTGGCCCTGGCCCACCCCGAGGTGGGCTTCACCCTGCGCCACGAGGGAAGGGTGCTCCTGGCGACGCCCCCCGGCGCCGACCCCCTGGAGCGGCTGCTGGCGGTGCTGGGCAAGGACGCCCGGGGTCAGCTCTTCCCCTTCGCGGGGGAGCACCACGACATCCGGGTGCGGGGCCACTTCGGCGCCCCCTCCCTCACCCGGCGCAGCGCCGGCCAGGGGATCCACCTCTTCGTGAACGGCCGCTGGGTGCGGGATCGGCAGGTGGGCCACGCCATCGGGCGAGCCTTCGCCAGCCTGGTCGATCGCGGCCGCTCCCCGGTGGCGGTGGTCTTCCTGGAGATCCCGCCCGAGGCCGTCGACGTGAACGTCCACCCCCAGAAGCTGGAGGTGCGCTTCTCGGAGGGCCGGCGGGTCTACGACGCCATCCTGCGGGTGCTCGGCCCCGCCGTGGCCGCCGCGCCCTGGGCCGGCGGCGCGACCCGCAGCTACGCCCTGGGGGCGGAGGCCCGGGCCGGGACCCCCGCCGGCGCCGGCCAGGCCTACGAGGAGCACCGGGCCCGGGTCCTCGCGGCCCTCGAGCGCTTCGGCAGCGGCCGCCCGGCCGCGGCCCGGGAGGGCGGCGCGCCCCTCTTCGAACCTCGCCCGGGCGCCGGCGCCGGGGAGGAGGCCGCGCCCCTGCCGCCGGGGAGCTCCGCCGCCGAGGGCTTCTTCGACAACCTGCGGGTCGTGGGGCAGGTCGCCCGCAGCTACATCGTCTGCGAGGGCCCCGAGGGCCTGGTGGTGATCGACCAGCACGCCGCCCACGAGCGCCTGGAGTTCGAGCGCCTGCGGCAGCGCTGGAAGGAGGGCAGCGTGGCCGTGCAGCGCCTGCTCGTGCCCCGGACCCTCGAGCTGGGGGTCGGCGAGATGGCGCGCCTCGAGCCGCACCTCGGCGCCCTGGAGGAGGCCGGCTTCGACGCCTCGTCCCTGGGCGAGGAGACCCTGGCGGTGCGGGCCGTCCCGGCGGCCCTGGCCGACCGGCGGATCGACGAGGTGCTGCGCGACTTCCTCGACGAGCTGGGGGAGGGGGGCGAGGCCGGCGCGGCCCTCGCCATCGAGCGGGCGTTGGACCGCCTCCTGGCGACGGTGGCCTGCCACTCGGTGGTGCGCGCCGGCGATCCCATGAGCCGCGAGGAGATGGAGGCCCTGGTGGTGCAGATGGACCGGGTGCCCCGGGGCGCCAACTGCCCCCACGGCCGCCCCGTGGCCTTCACCCTCTCGCACCCGGAGCTGGAGCGGCGCTTCGATCGCCGCTAGGGCCGCCCCCGTGTCCGCCGCGCGAGAGCCCCGGTCCCCGATCGTCGTCCTGGCCGGACCGACGGCGAGCGGCAAGTCCTCGCTGGCCCTCCTCCTGGCGGAGCGCCTCGGCGCGGAGCTGCTCTCGGTCGACTCCCAGCAGGTCTACCGGGGCATGGACATCGGCACCGCCAAGCCCAGCGCCGAGGAGCAGGCGAGGGTGCCCCACCACGGCATCGATCTGGTCGAGCCCGACACCCAGCTCACCGCCGCCGACTTCGTGGCCCTGGCCGACGAGGCCATCGAGGGGATCGCCGCCCGCGGCGGCCGGACGCTGGTCGTGGGGGGGACCGGCCTGTGGGTGCGGGCGCTCCTGCGGGGCCTGGCGCCGGCGCCGCCGCGGGACGAGGCCCTGCGCGCCGAGCTGGAGGCGACCCTCGAGCGCGAGGGCTCGCCGGCCCTCCACCGCCGCCTCTTGTCCCAGGATCCCGAGACCGCGGCGCGCCTCCACCCCAACGATCACGTCCGGATCATCCGGGCCCTGGAGGTGGCGGCCTCGAGCGGCGAGCCGATCTCCCGCCACCAGGCCCGGCACGGCTTCCGGGACTTCCGCTACCGCCACCGCTACCTGGCGTTGCGCCTGCCCCGGGAGCTGCACCGGGCGCGGATCCGCCGGCGGGTGGAGGAGATGCTGGCGGCGGGCTGGAAGGCGGAGGTGGAGCGCCTGCTGGCGGCGGGCCACGGGGCGCGGCTCCGCAGGGTGCTCGGCTACGCCCAGCTCGTCGATCACCTCGAGGGGAGGCTGGCCGGGGGCGAGCTGGTCGACCGGACCACCTCCCGGACCTGGGCCTACGCCAAGCGCCAGCTGACCTGGCTCCAGGGCGAGCCGGGGGTGGAGTGGCTCGCGCCCGAGCCCCCCGACGCCGCGGGGCTCGAGGCCCTCGCCGGGAGGCTGGCGCCCGAGCTCGAGGCCTGGTTCGTTGGGTCGGCCCCCGAGCGATGCTAGAGTCGCCGCGTGACGACGCGCGTTGCCCTCGACCTCGGAACCACCAACACCTCCGCCGCCGTCGTCTGGAAGGAGCGGAGCCGGCTGGTGCCGGTCCGCAACCGGGCGACCTCGATCCCCACCGCGGTGGCCGTGGATCCGCAGGGCCGCTGGCTGGTGGGGCGAGAGGCCCGGGCCCAGCTCATCTCCCGGCCGGCCGACACGGTCGTGGGCCTGAAGACCTTCCTGGGGCGGGACCACACCTCCACCGCCTTCCGGCAGGCGCAGCAGGCCGTGCCCTACGAGATCCTGGACGCCGGGGGGAAGGTGAGCGCCCGGGTGGGCGGCAGCGTGGTGGGCCTGGTCGAGATCGCCGCGATGGTGCTCCACGAGACGAAGGACCAGGTGCAGAACACCCTCGGGCAGAAGCTCGACGCCGCGATCATGCCGGTGCCCGACTACTTCACCCAGAGCCAGCGCGACGCCTTCGCCCTCTCGGCCCGGACGGCGGGCTTCAAGGACACCCGGGTGGTCGACGAGTCCGCCGCGGTCACGGCGCTGGTCGAGTGCGCCGGCCGGGGCCGGGACACCCGCCTGGTCTTCCTCTACGGGCTGGGCGGGGGCGCCTTCACGGCCACGGTGCTCGAGCGCACCAGCGGGGGGCACTACGAGATCGTCGCCTCCACCGGTGAGGATCTGGGCGGCCAGCTCTTCGACCGGGAGATCGCCCGCCACCTCTATCACCGCTTCCTCCAGTCCCGGGGGATCCCCGCCCTCGAGGATCCGGTGGGCCTGCAGCGGATCCTCGACGCCGCCGAGGGCGCCAAGTTGGCCCTCGACGCGGCCGAGCAGACCGCGGTCTCGGTGCCCTACCTCCTGGCGGACGCCAACGGGCAGCCGATCGATCTGGTCGACCAGCTCGGCCGGCCGGAGCTGATCGATCTGAGCGGCGATCTGGTGCGGCGCACCCTGAAGATCAGCGAGTCGGCGCTGCGCGCCGCCGGCGTGGTCCGCAGCCAGATCGACGCCGTCTACCTCTACGGGCGGCCCTGCGGGGCGCAGGAGGTCGCGGCCGCCACCTTCCGCTTCTTCGAGCAGACGCCCATCCGGCTGCCGGTCGGCGCGCCGGCGCTCGGGGCCGCGATCCTCGCCAAGCGCGAGGCGTTCTAGCCGCACTGCGTCGTAGACCCGGGTGGCCACGGGCCGGCTTCCGGTGTAATCACCGCTGCGATGGCCGGCGCCCGCACCATGCCCCTGGAGTTCGAGAAGCCCCTCGTGGAGCTCGAGCAGAAGATCGAGGAGCTCCGTCAGCTCTCCGAGAGCGGAACGATGGACTTCGAGTCCGAGATCCGGAAGCTCGAGAAGAAGGCGGCGAAGCTGCAGAAGGAGATCTACGCCGATCTCGACCGCTGGCAGATCGTCCAGCTCTCCCGGCACTCGGCGCGGCCCTTCACCCTCGACTACGTCGGGCACCTCTGCACCGACTTCGTCGAGATCCACGGCGACCGCCGCTTCGCCGATGATCCCTCGATGATCACCGGCTTCGCCTTCTTCCGGAACGAGCCGGTCTGCGTGATCGGTCACCAGAAGGGGCGCACCACCAAGGAGAACATGGTGCGCAACTTCGGGATGTCCCGGCCCGAGGGCTACCGCAAGGCGGCCCGGGTGATGCAGCTGGCCGAGCGCTTCGGCCGGCCGATCCTCACCTTCGTCGACACCCCCGGGGCCTACCCCGGGATCGGCGCCGAGGAGCGGGGACAGGCCGAGGCGGTGGCCGAGAACCTCGAGCTGATGGCGGGCCTGAAGGTGCCCATCGTCAGCGTGGTGATCGGGGAGGGCGGCTCGGGGGGCGCCCTGGCGATCGCCGTGGCCGACCGCCTCCTGATGCTCGAGTACAGCACCTTCAGCGTGATCACCCCCGAGGCCTGCTCGTCGATCCTCTACCGGGATCCGGGGCAGGCGAAGAAGGCCGCCGAGTCGCTGAAGCTGACCGCGCGCGACCTCGACGGCTTCGGCATCTGCGACGAGGTGCTGCCCGAGCCCTCGGGCGGCGCCCACCGCGACCCCCTCGCCATCGCGAAGACCGTCGGCGACGCGCTGAAGAAGCACCTGACCTCCCTCCAGGAGCTGCCCCTCGAGCAGCTCCTCGAGACGCGCTTCGAGAAGTACCGGAGCATGGGCGAGTTCATCAGCTGACCGAAGGAGGTCGCCATGGCCCTCGTCTCCGAGAACATCGAGACCCTCTTCCCCTACGTCCCCGGTAAGCCCATCGAGGAGACCGAGCGGGAGCTGGGCATCTCGGGCGTCGCGAAGCTGGCCTCGAACGAGAACGCCCTGGGGCCCTCGCCGAAGGCGGTCGCCGCCGTCCAGGAGGGCGTGCGCAGCGCTCACCTCTACCCCGACGGGAGCTGCTACTACCTCAAGAACCGCCTGGCCGAGCACCTGGACGTCTCCCCCGAGGAGCTGGTCGTGGGCAACGGCTCGAACGAGGTGATCGTCCTCCTGGTCCGCACCTTCCTCCAGCGCGCGGGCAGCGGCGCGGTGGACCACGAGGCGATCATCTCGGACGGCAGCTTCATCGTCTATCGCCTCGCCCTCCAGGCCCACGGCGTGAAGACCGTGCGGGTGCCCCTCGGCGCGGACCGGCGCTTCGACCTCGACGCGATGGCCGCCGCCATCACGCCGGCCACCCGGATGATCTTCATCGCCAACCCGAACAACCCGACCGGCACCTACGTCGGGCGGGCGGCGATGGAGGCCTTCCTGAAGAAGGTGCCCGAGGAGGTCATCGTCGTCCTCGACGAGGCCTACACCGAGTACGTCGAGAAGGAGGACTACCCCGACGGCCTGCAGCTGCGAAAGCTGCACCCCCGGGTGGTGGTGCTGCGCACCTTCTCCAAGATCCACGGCCTCGCCGCCCTGCGGGTCGGCTACGGGGTGATGTCCGCCGAGCTGGCGTCCTACCTCAACCGGGTGCGCGACCCCTTCAACGTCGGCGCCCTCGGCCAGCTCGCCGCCCGGGCGGCCCTCGACGATCCCGAGCACGCCAGCAAGAGCCGGGCGCTGAACAGCGCCGAGCTCGCGCGCCTCGAGGCGGCCCTGCCCGGCCTGGGCGTGACCGTCACCCCCAGCGTCTGCAACTTCGTCCTCTGCGACTTCGGCCGGGAGGGGAAGGGGGTCTACGAGGCGCTCCTCCACGAGGGGATCATCGTCCGGCCGATGGCGGGCTACGGCTTCACCGAGAGCGCGAGGATCACCGTCGGGCTCCCCGGAGAGAACGAGCGCCTGCTGGCCGCCCTGAAGAAGGTCCTGTGAGCAGCAGCCCCGCGCAGCGCCTGAAGGTCGAGCCCGCGCAGGCCCCCCTGCACGGCGAGCTGCGCCTGCCCGGGGACAAGTCCATCGCCCACCGCGCGCTGATCCTGGCGGCGCTGGCCACCGGCGAGAGCACGGTCGCCGGGCTGCCCGACGGCGAGGACGTGGCCTCGACCCGGCGGGTCCTCCAGGGGATGGGCGTCGAGATCCTCGAGGACGGGCCGGGGGTGCTGCGGATCGAGGGCGTCGAGATCGGCGGCCTGCGTCCCGGACCCGCGCCCCTCGACTGCGGCAACTCCGGGACGAGCGTCCGGCTGCTCGCCGGCGCCGTGGCCCAGGGGGAGGGGACCTTCGTCTTCACCGGGGACGTCTCGCTCTCCCGGCGCCCGATGGAGCGCATCGCCGCGCCGCTGCGGGCGATGGGGGTGCAGGTCGAGCCCGGCCCGGGCGGCGGGCTCCCCCTTCAGGTGAGCGGCCCGGTCCGGCAGGCCCTGGACCACACCTGCCCGGTGGCCTCGGCCCAGGTGAAGTCGGCGGTGCTCCTGGCCGGCCTCGCCGCGCCCGGACGGACGATCTTCCGGGCCCCGGCGGCCTCCCGGAACCACACCGAGCGGATGCTCCGCTCCATGGGCTGGCCGGTGGAGGAGAGCGAGGAGGGCCGCGTGGTCTCCCTCGTGGGGCAGGCCGGGATCCTGCGGCCCCTGGACCTGAAGGTCCCGGGGGATCCCTCCTCGGCGGCCTTCCACCTGGTCGCGGCCTCCCTGCTCCCCGGCAGCGAGCTCAACCTGGAGGGCGTCCTCGCCAACCGAGGGCGCCTGAGCTTCCTGGACTGGCTGGTGCGGATGGGGGCGCCGGTCGAGGCGCGCAACGAGTCGGACGCCGCCGGCGAGCCGGTGGCCACCCTGCGGGCGAGCTTCGCGGGCGGCCTCTCGGCCGTCGAGATCCACGCCGGGGCCCTGCCCTCGGTGATCGACGAGGTCCCGATCCTGGCGGTGGCCGCCGCCCACGCGGAAGGGACGACCGTCTTCCGGGGCGCGGGGGAGCTGCGGCACAAGGAGTCGGACCGCCTGCAGGCGGTGATCGACCTGCTCGGCACCGCGGGGATCGCGGCCCACGCCGAGGGCGACGATCTCTTCGTCGAGGGTGAACCCGGCCTGCGGGAGCGGGCCCCGACCGGGACCTACGAGGCCCGCGGTGACCACCGCCTCGCCATGGCCGCCACCGTCCTCGCCCTCACCACCGGCGGCGGCGAGGTGAGCGGCGCCGAGTCGATCGCCGTCTCCTATCCCGCCTTTGTCAGCGACCTGTCACGCCTGGGCGCGCAGCTCGAAGCTCACGGCTCGTAGCTCACAGCCCGCGGCGGCGGACGCCGCCGCTACTCCAGCGCCGCGCAGTCCAGGGGCGAGAGCTTCTCGACGCCGCTGATCTCGAAGGGCGTGTAGGCCGTCTGCCCGCGCTCGCGGCTGGTGTAGTACCAGACCCGCTTCAGCTCGCACTTGCCCTCGGGGCTGCGGGTGCCCAGCAGGGCCGGGAGGCTCTGGCGCTCGGCCCCGCTCTTGGCCTCGATCCAGAGGGCCGGCTGCTCGGGGAAGGTGAAGCGCTTGATCGAGCTCATGGGATCGCGGCGGTAGTAGGCCGCCTTCAGCTCGTCCTTGAAGCGCGCGAGGGAGGCCTGATCCGCGTCGGGGAAGAGGCGGGGGAGGGCCTTGCGGCGGCTCAGATCCTCGTAGCGCTTCTGGTGGTAGGCCCCCAGGCGGGTGATGAGGGCCATCATCTCGCCGTTCTCGGGGTCGAGGGCGCGCACCTGCAGGAGGCTCACGTGGACCGCCGGCGGGACGGCCTCCTCGCGCGAGACGGCGAGGTCGAACTGCTCGTTGGCCTGCCGCAGCCAGGCCGCGGTGGCCCGGCTGCGCTCGGCCTCGAGGTTCTTCCGGGCGCTGGCCAGCTTCTTGATGGGCGGGCTCTGGTCGGCCTCGGAGAAGGCCTTCACGTAGGAGGCCGAGAGCTTCTCGGCCTCGTCGAGGCGGCGCAGCAGGTCGGCGTACTTCTCGAAGCGCTCCTTGCCGCCCTGGAAGAGGCCCAGGTTCCAGGTGCCGGTCGCCAGCTCGTCGGCGGTGGTCACCAGCTCGGCGTAGAAGTTCAGCTGGGGGTCCAGCCACTTGCGCAGCCGGGCGACCCGGTCCCGGGTGGCCCGGGTGTAGGCGTCGCTCTCGGAGAGGAAGCCCATCTGGACCCGCCGGCCCAGCTCCTGGTGGATCAGATCCAGGGACAGCTTCAGGTTCGCCAGATCACCGATCTTCTGGTGCTTCTCGACGGACTTCCAGTGGAGCTCGATCTCCTGGATCGAGTCCGCGCCTCTGGCGGGTCCGGCGCCGAAGAGGAGCGCCAGGACCGCCACCCTCATGAGCAGAGTCCCTCTCATAGCCCCTCGAAGTTAGATCGTGAGCGGGGAGGGGCTCAAGTTCGTGCTAGATCTACGACCCATGGCCACCTTCATCCTCGCCATCGACGGGCCCGCCGGCGCGGGCAAGAGCACCGTGGCCCGGCGCTGCGCCCAGGCCCTCGGCTACTGCCTCGTGGACACCGGCGCCATCTACCGGGCGGTGGCCCTGCGGGCCGATCGGGCCGGGGTGGCCTTCGAGGACGAGGCCGGGGTGGCCTCGGGCCTCTCGGACCTGGCCCTGCGCTTCGAGCTGCAGGGGGAGACGAACCACGTCTTCCTGGAGGGCGAGGACGTCTCCCGGGACATCCGGACGCCCCGGATCTCCATGGGCGCCTCGACGGTCAGCGCCCACCCGGCGGTGAGGGCCGGCCTGCTCGAGCTCCAGCGCCGCCTGGCCCGGGAGACCGATCTGCCCGGCTCGGTCCTGGAGGGCCGGGACATCGGCACCGTGGTCTTCCCGGACGCCGACCTGAAGATCTTCCTCACCGCCAGCCCCGAGGCCCGGGCCGAGCGCCGCTACCTGGAGCTGAAGGCCCGGGGGGAGGCCACCACCTTCGAGGACGTCCTGGAGGAGCAGCGGCGGCGGGACGCCCAGGACAGCGGCCGGGAGGTCGCGCCCCTGAGGGAGGCCGAGGACGCGGTGCGGGTCGACACCACCGGTCTGGGCATCGACGAGGTCGTCGGCCGGATCGTCGAGCTGGCCCGGTCCGCTTGACCTTGGGGGGGCGTCCCCATAGGTTGCGCCCTCCAATACGAGCCCCGGGACGTCCCGGTGCTTGGCCCCGGGTCGAGTCGATTCCCTGCTCGACCGGGAAGAATCAACCAAGGGGACTGCAGTTGCATTCGTAGAGGAATACGTATGACTACGGCCGACAACATGTCGCCTGATCAGGCGGCGGCCACCGAGGGCAGCGAAGACTTCGCTGCCATGTTCGAAGCCTCCCTCAAGCAGACCGAAGAGATCAAAGAGGGAGAGATCGTCAAGGGCAGGGTGATCCAGATCACCAAGGACTTCGCGATCATCGATATCGGCTTCAAGAGCGAGGGGCACGTCTCTCTCTCCGAGTTCCGTGATGCCGAGGGGAACGTCTCGATCGAGGAGGGGAACGAGGTCGAGGTGCTCGTCGAGTCCCTCGAGGGTCGCGACGACGTCATCGCCCTCTCCAAGGAGAAGGCCGACAAGATGAAGGTCTGGGACGAGATCTCCGCTGCCTGCGAGCGTGACGAGATCATCCAGGGCGTCATCATCGGACGCGTCAAGGGCGGCCTCTCGGTCGACATCGGCGTGAAGGCCTTCCTCCCCGGTTCCCAGGTCGATCTGCGGCCCGTGCGGAACCTGGAGAAGATGATCGGCCAGACCTACGACTTCAAGGTCATCAAGTTCAACAAGCGTCGGGGCAACATCGTGCTCTCGCGGCGCGTCCTGCTGGAGAAGGAGCGCGAGGCCCAGAAGGCCGTCACGCTGACCCGGATCCAGGAGAACGCGATCATGGAGGGCGTGGTCAAGAACCTCACCGACTACGGTGCGTTCATCGACCTCGGCGGCATCGACGGCCTGCTCCACATCACCGACATGAGCTGGGGCCGGGTGGGTCACCCCTCCGAGCTCTTCAACGTCGGCGACGCGGTCAACGTGATGATCCTCAAGTTCGACGCCGACTCCGAGCGCGTCAGCCTGGGCCTCAAGCAGATCCAGGAGGATCCGTGGCTCAAGGCCGACGAGAGCTACCCGCCGGGCACCCGCGTTCGGGGCAAGGTGGTCAGCCTCACCGACTACGGCGCCTTCATCGAGCTCGAGCAGGGCATCGAGGGCCTGGTGCACGTCTCCGAGATGAGCTGGACCAAGCGGGTGAAGCACCCCTCCAAGCTCGTCAACGTCGGCGACGAGGTCGAGGCCATGGTGCTCGACATCGACACCGAGCAGAAGCGCATCAGCCTCGGCATGAAGCAGCTCGAGGCCAACCCCTGGACCCTCCTCGAGGACAAGTACCCCATCGGGTCGGTCATCAAGGGCCAGGTGCGCAACGTCACCGACTTCGGCGTCTTCGTGGGCGTCGAGGCGGGCATCGACGGTCTGGTGCACGTCTCCGACGTCTCCTGGACCCACCGGGTGAAGCACCCCGGCGAGCTCTACAACAAGGGTGACGTGGTCGAGGCCGTCGTCCTCCACATCGACGTGGAGAACGAGCGCTTCTCGCTGGGCATCAAGCAGCTCCACCCGGATCCCTGGGATACGCTCCCCGAGCGCTTCCCCGTGGGCAGCCGGATCAAGGGCAAGGTCACCAAGGTCACCGACTTCGGCGCCTTCGTGGAGATCGAGCCTGGCATCGAGGGCCTGGTGCACATCTCCGAGATGCGCGAGGGCGAGCGAGTCGAGGATCCGAGCGAGGTCGTCAAGGACGGCGAGGAAGTCTTCGTGAAGATCATCGACATGGACTCCATGGAGCGCCGGATCGGCCTCTCCATCAAGGCCCTCCAGGCCGCCGGTGAGGAGGAGTACCAGGAGTTCCTCGAGAGCCAGGGCAAGGCCACCGCCAGCCTCGGCGACCTCATGGGCGCCAAGTTCGGCGGCCTGACCCCCTCCGACGCCCCGGCCGAGGAGGCCGCCGCGGACGAGGAGAGCGAGGAGGCCCCGGCCGACGAGGCTCCCGCCGAGGAGTCCGACGACGAGTAGCGGCCCGCCCCACGGGTCCTTCAGCGCCGGCGCCGGGAGGCGCCGGCGTCACGAAGAGAGGACGGCCCGCTCGCCCGACCTCCGCCAGCGCGGAGGGGAGGCGGACGGGCCGTTTCTCGTCGGGGCCGGGGGGCGACCCGCCGCAGCGGGGCGGGTGGCGCTCCCCCCCCAAGGCGCGATAGGAAAACGGTTCGCTTCCCGCGGCGACGCCAAGAAGGGGAGCACGGAAGGAAGCTGAATGGACAAGCGTGCCATCGTCGTGCTCGGGGTGATCTTCGGAGGCCTCTTCCTGGTCTTCTTCGGGTTCCTCGCCCTCGCCATGGTCTCGGGGCCCGGCACCGGTCCCTCCCTGGGCTCCGGCCCGCGGATCGGCGTCATCGAGGTGACCGACGCCATCATGGACTCGAAGCAGACCCTCGAGGATCTCAAGGCCTTCCGGGAGGACAAGGCCATCAAGGCCATCCTGGTCCGGATCGACTCTCCCGGCGGCGCCGTGGCGCCCAGCCAGGAGATCCACGACGCCATCCTCGGCGCCCGCAAGGAGAAGAAGGTGGTCGTCTCGATGGCGAACACCGCCGCCTCCGGGGGCTACTACATCGCGGTCGCCGCCGACGAGATCATCGCCAACCCCGGGACCGTGACCGGCTCCATCGGCGTCATCTCCCAGTTCACCATCGTCAAGGACCTGGTCGAGTGGGCCAAGGTCGACGTCGAGACCATCAAGTCCGGCGCCCTCAAGGACGCGGGCTCGCCCTTCCGCGAGATGAGCGAGGAGGAGCGCAGCTACTGGCAGGCCCTGGTGATGGACATCTACGAGCAGTTCGTGGGCGCCGTGGCCGCCGGGAGGAAGATGGATCCCGAGAAGGTCCGCGCCATCGCCGACGGCCGCGTCCTCACCGGCAAGCAGGCCAAGGAGGCGGGGCTGGTCGACGCCCTGGGCGGCTTCGACTTCGCGGTGGAGCGCACCGCCGAGCTGGCCGGCCTCGAGGGCAAGCCCCGGCTGGTCTACCCCGAGAAGGACGAGCAGGAGGTGCTGCGCGAGCTGCTCGCCGGCGGCGCCCGCTCCATGACGAAGGCCGCGCTCTCCGAGCTGGAGCTGAAGCTCCGCGATCACGGCCGTGGTCCCAACCTCATGCTCCTGGCCCGCTGATGACGAAGAGCGAGCTCATCGCCCGGGTGGCCGCGGCCTCGCCGCACCTCGCCAAGAAGGACATCGAGGCCTCGGTGAACGCGGTCTTCGCCGCCATGACCGAGGCCCTCTGCCAGGACGACCGCATCGAGATCCGGGGCTTCGGCTCCTTCGCGGTGAAGCGCCGGCCCGCCCGCGAGGGGCGCAACCCCCGCACCGGCAAGAAGGTCTTCGTGCCCACCCGCCGGATCGCGGTCTTCACCCCGGGCAAGGCGGTGCGGCTGCGTCTCAACGACGAGGACGACTTGGAAGGAGGAGACGAGCGATGAAGAAGGTCCCCACCATCATCGGGCTGGTCGTCGGGGTGCTGGTCGGCGCCTACCTGGTCGCCTTCGCGCTCTTCAACCGGGACGTGGTCCTGGTGGACCTCACGCCCTTCCCGACGGTCGAGGTCCCCATCTACGGGGTGGCGGCCCTCGGCGTGCTGGGTGGCGCCATCGTGATGGGGGTGGTGACCCTCCTCACGGCCTTCCGGGGCGCTCGCCTCCGCAAGGGGATGCGCCAGCGCATCCAGAGCCTCACCGAGGAGGTCAACCGGCTCCGGAACCTCCCCCTGCAGGGTGAGGCCGGCCAGGAGCCCGGGAAGGATGCCTGAGGAGACCCTCTTCTGGATCGCCACCGGGGTGGTGGCGGCGCTCGGGGTCGCCAGCCTCGCCCTCTGGGGGCGGATCAGCGGCGGCCGTCAGCGGGCGGTGGACGAGAAGCAGGCCTACCTCAAGGGCGTGCACTACCTGCTGGTCGATGACACCGACGCGGCCATCGAGGCCCTGACCCGGGTGGTCGAGGTGAACACCGAGACCATCGACACCTACTTCGCCCTCGGAGTGCTCTTCCGGCGCAAGGGGGAGCTGGAGCGGGCCACCCGCATCCACCAGAACATCCTGCTGCGGCCCGGGATCTCTCCGCGGATCGAGGCGCAGGCCCACTGCGAGCTGGCCGAGGACTACCGCGCCTCGGGCCTGCAGGAGGAGTCGGCCGCCGCCTACGAGAAGGCCGAGAAGGTGGCGCCCAAGGGCTGGGACCGCCTGCCGGAGGTCCTCGAGGGGCTGCGGGACGTGCGCATCCTCCAGGGACGCCTCGAGGCCGCCGTCGAGGTGCAGCGCCGCCGGATGCGGCTGGTCGACGGCGACGAGCGCGGGGTGCTCGCCCACCTCCTGGCCGCCCTCGGGGCGCGGCTGGCGGGGGAGGGGGCCACCGAGGAGGCCCGCCGCTTCCTGAAGGAGGCCCTCAAGGCCGACGCCGACTGCGTCGAGGCTCACCTGGAGATGGGGCGCTTCGCCGCGAAGCAGCTCGCCGACCGGAAGCTGGCGCAGAAGCACCTCGAGCGGGCGATCGATCTGCAGCCCGAGGTCATCGTGCTGGCCTATCCCATCCTGGCCGACCTCCACTTCGAGGGAGGGGACTTCGAGGCCTTCGGCGCCTTCCTGCAGGCCGCGGTCGGCCGCCACCCCGACGACCCCCACCTGCGGCTGGCCCTGGCCCGGCACCTCCGGGCCCGGAAGCTGAACGACCGGGCGGTGGAGGAGCTGCGGCTGGCCCTCGACCTCGATCCGGACTTCCGGGCCGCCCGGCAGGAGCTGGGCCGGATCCTCCTGGAGGAGGACAAGGGGCGAGAGCTGCGGGAGCAGTTCGCGGCCATCCTCGAGGGGGCACCTCCGAAGGCCTCGGACTTCACCTGCGCGCGCTGCGGGCAGCCGGTCGGGGCGCTGCTCTTCCGCTGCCCCCGCTGCCAGGCCTTCGGGACGATCCGCTGGAGGGCGGCGACGGCCTGAGCGCGCCGCCCCCGTTGCCGTCCCCGTCCTCGTCCCCGTCTTTTCCCGGGGAACCCGGGATGGGACGCATTTCTTGACGGATCCGGATCCCGTTGCAGGATGAGTGTGCCGAGGTAGGCAAAGGGTGCCGTCAGGATCCGGCGGTCCCCCGAACTCCTACCCCCGACGACATCGAGAGAGACGGAAGGCGAGAACGTGCAAGAGCGAGTGAGAGAGCTGGTCGAGGCGGCCCTGAAGGCGGCCGTGGAGGCCGGAGAGCTGGACCTGGGCGAGGCCGGGCTGGCGGGGGCTCCCCCCGTGACCCTGGAGGCTCCCCGCCGTCCCGAGCACGGGGACTTCGCCACCAACATCGCGATGAGCCTGGCCCGCGTGGCCCGGAAGAAGCCCCGGGAGATCGCCGAGGTGCTGGCCGCGCGCCTGAAGGAGACCGAGCTCTCCGAGGTCGACGTGGCCGGACCGGGCTTCATCAACCTGCGCCTCCCGCCCGCCGCCTGGGGGAGGGCCCTGGGCGCCGTCCACGAGGCCGGCGACGCCTTCGGCCACACCGAGGGCGGCGCGGGCAAGCGGGTGCTGGTCGAGTACGTCAGCGCGAACCCCACCGGCCCGATGCACGTCGGCCACGGCCGCGGGGCCGTCACCGGCGACGTCGTCGCGACGCTCCTCACCTGGGCGGGCTACGAGGTCGGCCGCGAGTTCTACGTGAACGACGCCGGCAACCAGATCAAGAACCTCGTGGCCAGCGTCCACGCCCGCTACCTCGAGCTGCTCGGCGAGACGGTCGAGTTCCCCGAGGACGGCTACCCGGGCGACTACATCATGGACTGCGCGAAGGCTCTCCACGCGAAGGAGGGTGAGCGCTTCCGGGAGGCCGACGAGGCCGCCCTGGCCGAGGTGCGGGCCTTCAGCGTCGAGTACATGCTCGACTGGATCCACGAGGATCTCGCGGCCTTCGGCATCGTCTTCGACGACTTCGCCTCCGAGCTCTCGATCTTCGAGCGGGGCCTGGTGAAGGAAGCCCTCGAGGAGCTGCGGGGGAAGGGCCTGCTCCAGGACGAGCCCGACGGCGCGGTGCTCTTCCGGGCCACCGAGTTCGGGGACGACAAGGACCGCGCGGTGCTCAAGCGCGACGGGACCCACACCTACCTGGCCGCCGATCTGGCCTACCACCGCGACAAGCTCAAGCGGGGCAACGACTGGCTGATCAACATCTGGGGCGCCGACCACGCGGGCTACGTCAGCCGGATGAAGGCCTCGATCCAGGCCCTCGGCCGCGATCCCGAGGCCCTCACCGTCGTGCTGGTCCAGATGGTCAACCTCACCCGGGACGGCGAGCCGGTGCGGATGGGCAAGCGCTCGGGCACCTTCGTCCCCCTGCGGGAGGTCATCGACGAGGTCGGCCGCGACGCGGCGCGCCTCTTCTTCATCATGCGGCGCTCGGACGCCCAGTTCGACTTCGATCTCGAGCTGGCCAAGAAGAGCTCCCTGGACAACCCGGTCCACTACGTGAAGTACGGCCACGCCCGCTGCGCCAGCCTCCTGGCGAAGGCCGAGGAGCGGGGCCTGCCCATCCCCGCGGGGGTGCCCGGGGAGGCGGCCCTCGCCGCGCTCGGCCTCCCGGAGGAGGTCGCGCTCTGCCGGGAGATCCTCTCCTTCCCTCAGGTGGTGGCCGGCGCCGCCCAGAACCTCGAGCCCCACCGCATCGTCTACTACCTCCAGGAGACGATCGCGGCCTTTCACAGCTACTACACCCGCACCGGCAAGGACGATCCGATCCTCTCGGACGACCCGGCCAAGCTCGCGGGACGCCTCTTCCTCGTTCAATCCCTCAAGCAGGTCCTCAAGAACGGCCTCCTCATCCTCGGGGTCGAGGCCCCCGAGCGCATGGACTGGTCGGAAGGAGAGCAATAGATGGCAACCTCCAAGAACAACCGCAGGCACGATGTCGACGTGGAGCTCACGCTGGAGCGCGGTCAGGTCACCTCCCTGATCGTCGGCTCGGTGGTCGCCCTGGGGGCCGTCTTCCTGGTGGGCGTGGGCGTCGGACGGCGCCTGGCTCCGGTGCCCGAGGCGGGCGCCGCCAAGACCGAGGCCCGGGAGGGCACCGCCGCGGTGCCGACCCTGACCTTCCACGACACCCTGACCCAGGAGACCGTGGAGGAGGCCGTCGCCGTCGCGCCGGCCGCGCCCGCGCCGGCCGCCAAGCCCGCCCCGGAGAAGGCCGCGCCGAAGCCCGAGAAGGCGCCGGCGCCGAAGGCCGACGCCGAGGCCCTCGCGAAGACCCACGCCTCGGTGGCCGCCACCGTCGCGGCCCTGGCCAAGCCCGCGGCCAAGCCCGAGGCGGAGCCGAAGGCCGTCGAGAAGACCGCCGTGGCCACCGCGAAGGCCGCCACCGACGCCGCCAGCGAGACCCGCTTCTCGGTGCAGGTCGCCTCCTCCCAGAAGGAGGCCGACGTCACCCGGCTGGCCGCCCGCATCAAGGAGGCCGGCTACGAGGCCACCATCGTCCCCGCCGAGATCCCCGGCCGGGGCCGCTGGTACCGCCTGCGGGTGGGCAGCTTCGCCAGCCGCGAGGACGCCGCGATGAAGCAGGCCGAACTGAAGGTCGCCCTCGATCTCTCCGGGATGGTGGTCGCCATCTGAAGCCTCCGGCGGTAGGCTCCGGCCATGATCCGCCGAGTCGAGAAGCCCTGGGGCCACGAGATCATCTGGGCCCACACCGACCGGTACGTCGGGAAGCTGCTCCACATCGACGCCGGACAGCAGCTCTCCTACCAGTACCACGAGCTCAAGGAGGAGACGCTCCGCGTCGAGCGCGGGCGGATGCTCCTGGTCTACGACCACGGGCAGGGTGAGGGCCGGCAGGAGCGGGTGATGGAGGCCGGCGACGTGGTCCACATCCCGCCCGGGATGCGCCACCGGATGATCGCCGAGACCGACGTCGACGTGATCGAGGTCTCGACCCCCGAGCTCGACGACGTCGTCCGCCTCGAGGACGCCTACGGGCGGGAAGGGACGAGCACGCCATGACCCGCATCGCCAGCAGCACCGCAGCCCTCCTCCTCGGCCTCGCCCTCGTGGCCGGCGCGGGGGCCTGCGGCGAGTTCGATCCCGGGGACGAGGTCCTGCTCTTCGAGGTCGTCCCGCAGCAGGTGCCGGTGGGCGCCAGCGCCGAGCTGCGCGGCCAGAACCTGGGCGAGACCCAGGGGGCCGGGTGGGTGACCCTCGCGGGCGCCCCGGCGCCGGTCCAGGCCTGGGCGCCGGACCGCATCCTGGTCGAGGTCCCCCAGGTCGGCCCCGGCGAGGTCCTGGTCGTGGTGAACTGGCCCGACCACCGCACCGAGCCGGTGGCCCTCACCGTCCTGCCCTGAGCCGACGGCCGTGGAGCGGATCGCGCAGGGCGAGGGGTGGGTGGCGGTGGCCAAGCCCTCGGGGCTCCCGGTGGTGCCCACCCGCCAGGATCCAGAGGGGGAGACGGTCCAGCGCCTCCTGGAGGCCGAGCTCGGCCAGAAGGTCTGGGTGGTGCACCGCCTCGACATGCTGACCAGCGGGGTGCTGGTGCTGGCCACCGACCTGGAGGCCCACCGGCGGCTCTCCCTGGCCTTCGAGAAGCGCGAGGTGGAGAAGACCTACCTGGCCCTCTGCCGCCGGCAGGATCCCGACGCGCCCACGGCCGGGCGGATCGATCTGCCCATCGCCGAGAACCCCCTCGGGGGGATGCAGGTGGTGCGCGAGCCCGATCCCACGGTGAAGGCCCGGGCGTCGCAGACCCGCTTCCGCGTCCTGTCGCTCGAGAAGGATCTCGCGGCCATCGAGGCCAGGCCCCGGACCGGGCGGCGGCACCAGATCCGCCTGCACCTGGCCGCCGTGGGCTGGCCGCTCGCGATCGATCCCCTCTACGGCGGGAAGGAGCCCCTGGAGAAGGACGGCGTCCGCTGCGAGCGCCTCACCCTCCACGCCTGGCAGCTCTCCTTGCCCGGGGAGGAGACCCTCGTCTGCCCGCCGCCCCCCGACCTCGCGCCCTTCCTGGGAGGCCTGCCGTGAAGGTAGTCACCGAGAAACGCCGCCATCCTCTGCCCGACGGGGAGGTCACCGTCCACGGCGCCGTGCGGAGCGTGACCGGGGCGATGCTCGAGGCCCGCCTGGGCGGCGCCCGGATCCTCATCGACTGCGGGGTGGCGCAGGGGAGGGACCGGGAGGGGTGGAGCTTCCCCGAGAGCGTGGCCGGGGTCGACGCCGTGGTGCTCACCCACGGGCACAACGATCACGTGGGCAGCCTGCCGGAGCTGATGGCGCTGGGCTACGCGGGACCGATCTTCGCCACCAGGGCCACCCTCCAGATCACCCGGGTGGTGGTGACCGACTCCTTGCGCCTGCAGCGGCGGCGCAACGAGGTCCGCCCCTTCGAGGAGTGGTTCGCGGCCCGCAGCCGGCCGGTGGCGCACGACGCCTGGACCGAGCTGCCGGGGGGCGAGGCCCGCCTCGCCCTGCGGGAGGCCGGGCACATCCTCGGCAGCGCCAGCGTCGAGTTGCGCTCGAGCGCCTCGCGGGTGATCGTCTCGGGAGACCTGGGGCGCCCGGACGTGCCGATCCTGCGGGATCCGAACACCACCTGGGACGACGACGTGCCGGTGAACCTGGTGTTGATGGAGAGCACCTACGGCGACCGGCGGCACCGGGCCATCCCCGACGAGGTCGAGGAGGACCTCCTCGAGATCGTGAGGAAGGTGGAGGCCGCCCGCGGCCGGCTGCTGGTCCCGGCCTTCGCCATCGGCCGCACCCAGCTGCTCCTCTACCACCTCAACAGCCTCCACGAGGCGGGCCGGATCGGTCCGATGCTGGTGGCCCTCGACTCCCCGATGGGGATCGAGATCACCGAGCTGCACCAGGCCCACCGCCGCCTCTTCGATCGGGAGGCCCTCGACCGCCTGCACCGGGGCGACGACCCCCTCGACTTCGACGGACTCTACGGGGTCCGCCGGGCCGAGGACTCCCGGCGCCTGCGGGAGGAGCCCGGACCGATGGTGGTGATCGCGGGCAGCGGGATGTGCACCGGCGGCCGCATCGTGGGCCACCTGGTGGAGCACCTCGACGACGCCTCGACCACCGTGCTCTTCGTGGGCTACCAGGCGGCGGGCACGCCCGGGCGGCGGATCCAGGAGGCCGCCGCCCAGAAGGGGTGGATCCGGCTCGAGGGGCGGGAGGTGCTGGTGCGGGCCCGGATCGCCACCCTGGAGGGCCTCTCGGCCCACGCGGACCAGGCGGAGCTGCAGGCCTGGCTCGCCGCCATCCCGGGGGTCGAGCGGGTGGGGCTCTACCACGGGGATCCCGGCGCCCAGGCGGCCCTCGCCGGCCTCCTCTCTCCGGGCTGAAGCGCTGCTATCCTCCGGGGCATGACCACGCCCCTCCAGACCCGGCTCGGGGTCCTTCGGGACCAGGGTGTCTCCCAGACGATCTGTGACCGGCTCGGTGAGCTGATCGAACAGGGCCCGCCCGAGATCCTGGCCAAGGCGGTGCCGCCGCGGCTGGCGGCGGGGTGGGGGACGGATCCCGAGGAGACCCTCGAGGCCTTCCTGCACGCGACGCGGGTGGGGCTCTTCGATCTGGAGTGGGATCTGCGCTGCCCCAGCTGCACCGGCCCGGTGCAGAACACGACCCACCTGCGCGAGCTGCGCTCGAAGGCGAGCTGTGACCTCTGCCAGATCGACTTCGAGGGCGGCTTCGACGACGCGGTCGAGGTGACCTTCCGCGTGCACCCCGATCTGCGAGACCTCTCCGGCCTCGATCTGGTGCAGGTGGTCCTGGCTCACATCGAGCCCTCGCCGGTGCTGCAGCTGCAGGCCGGGGCGGGGGGCAGGGCCGAGGGCGAGGTGGAGCTGAAGGAGGGGAACTACCACTGGATCGTGCCCGGGCAGATGGCCGCGGTCGGGATGCGGGTCGACGCCGCGGCGCCCGCCGGGGAGGCCGTGATCCGCCTGCGCAGCGACGGGCACCTGATCGATCGCGGCGCCTGGCTGCGGGCGCCGGGCACCTACCGGGTCGTGCTGGAGGCGAGGCCGGAGGCCGACGACGAGATCCTCCTGACCCGGGCCTCGGACGCCCCCTGGATCTCGGCCGCGGAGATCGCCTGCCGCCAGAGCTTCCGGGATCTCTTCTCCTCGGAGCTGATCCGCGCCGACCAGACCTTCTCGGTGAAGAACCTCGCCTTCGTCTTCACCGACATCAAGGGCTCGACCGAGCTCTACGAGCGCCTCGGTGACGCCCGGGCCTTCGAGCTGGTGCGGGAGCACTTCGACATCATCATCGAGCTGGTGAAGCGCCACCGGGGCGCCATCGTGAAGACCATCGGCGACGCGGTGATGGCGACCTTCCAGTCCTCCGAGGACGCCCTGCGCTTCATCTTCGAGATGCACACCGACTTCGACCGCTTCAACGAGGCCGAGGCCGTGCGCGACGACATCATCGTGAAGGTGGGCCTGCACCGGGGCCCCTGCATCGCGGTGAACCTGAACGACCGGATCGACTACTTCGGCCGCAGCGTGAACACCGCGGCCCGGGTCCAGGGGCTCTCGGTGGGGGGGGACATCGTGATCTCCGCCCGGACGGTCGAGGATCCGCGGGTCGAGGCCCTCCTCGGGGACGGGGGCTGGGGGCGAGAGGCCTTCGAGGCGGAGCTGAAGGGGATCGAGGGGAAGGTTCCCCTCCTGCGGCTCGCGCGCGCCGGTTCCTAGGAAAAGCCGTGCACGTCGACGTGCACGTGCACGTGCACGGGTTGGTCTACCGATTGCAGCTCCCGCGTTGACACCCTCTCGAAGGGCCGATACCGACTGCCGAGGTAATCCATCATGTCCGCGACAACACCCCCCGTGTACCCCGCCCCACGCCTCCACCGTCCCACCCGGGTCGAGATCGATCTCGCGGCCCTGCAGCGCAACGCCGTCGCCTGCCACCGGCTGGTGAGCGGCGCGGCGACGGGGGAGGGGGCCCCGCCCCGGACGCTGGTGGTGGTGAAGGCGGACGCCTACGGGCACGGCGCCACCCTGGTCGCCCCGGCCCTCCAGGCCGTCGCCGAGGAGGCCGACATCGCCTTCTTCGGGGTCGCCCTCATCGAGGAGGGGCTGGAGCTGCGCGCCGCCGGGATCGCCCTGCCGATCCTGGTGCTCGGCGGCGCCTTCGGCCAGGAGGGGCTGGTCGATGCGGTGCGCGAGGAGCTGACCCCGGTCGTCTTCCGGCCCGAGCACCTCCGCGACCTCTCCCTGGCGGCGGCCGCCGCGGGGCTGGAGGAGCCCTTCCCGGTGCACCTGAAGATCGACACCGGGATGGGGCGGATCGGGCTGCTCCCCGAGGAGCTGCCCGCCTTCCTCGACCACTTCGCCGACCACCCCCGCCTGCTCCTGGACGGAGTGCTCTCCCACTTCGCCAACGCCGATCTGGCCGACGACGAGGAGACCGAGGCCCAGTTCGAGCGCTTCGCCCGGGCGGTGGACGCCGTGCGCGAGGCCGGCCACCGGCCCCGCTGGATCCACCTGGCCAACAGCGCCGCGACCCTGACCCGGACGGCGCGCGTCGCCGCCGGCGGGCAGCGGGTCTCCCACACCCTCATCCGCCCCGGGCTCGCCCTCTACGGCTACCCTCCCTCCGATCAGGCGCGCTCGGCGGCGAAGCTCGAGCCGGTGCTGCGCTGGAGCACCCGGATCTCGCACCTCAAGCGGGTCGGCAGCGGCTTCAAGGTCTCCTACGGTCAGACCTGGACCTCCCGCCGCGAGAGCCTCATCGCGACCCTCCCGGTGGGCTACGCCGACGGCTACGACCGCCGCAACTCGAACGGCGCGCCGGTGCTGGTCCACGGCCAGCGCTGCCCCGTCATCGGGCGGGTCTGCATGGATCTGATGATGATCGACGTCACCGACGTCCCCGAGGCCGCCGTGGGCGACGAGGTCGTGCTCCTCGGGGCGCAGGGGGAGGGCTTCATCGGCGCCGACGAGCTCGCGGAGCGGGCGGGGACCATCTCCTACGAGGTGCTGTGTGGGGTCGGTCCCCGGGTTCCCCGCGGGGCCAAGTAGCTGCCCCGGGCCAGACCCGTACACGTGTACGTGCACGTCGACGTGTACGGCTTCTCGGGGCTCCCCGCTGGACTTCCTCTTTCTGCTATCTTCGGCGGTCCGGGGTCCGCGAGGGGCGGACCTCCCCAGAGGGTAGAGTCACGCAGTGAGAGCCATCCGGGCATTCTTCGAGTCCATCGGTCAGTCGGTGCTCTCCTTCTTCACGGCGCTGGGGGGGATGATGGTGCTCCTCTTCCAGACCCTGGTCTGGGGTCTCCGGCCGCCCTACCGCTTCTCCCTCTTCTTCATCCAGGCCGAGTCCATCGGCGTGGGCTCCCTCTTCATCGTCGCCCTGACCGGCCTCTTCACCGGGATGGTCTTCGCCGAGCAGTCGAACTACGCCTTCGGGCTCTTCGGCGCCGAGGGGCTGACCGGCGCGACCGTGACCCTCTCCCTGACCCGCGAGCTGGCGCCGGTGCTCACCGCCCTGATGGTCACCGGCCGCTCGGGCTCCGCGATGACCTCCGAGCTGGGCACCATGCGGGTCACCGAGCAGATCGACGCGCTGACCACCATGGCGGTGAACCCGATCCAGTACCTGGTGGTGCCCCGGATCACGGCCTCCACCCTGATGGTGCCGGCCCTCTGCATGGTCTTCAACGTGGTCGGGGTGATGGGCGCCTACGGGGTGAGCGTGGTCTTCGGAGACCAGAGCGCCGGCACCTTCATCGACCGGACCCGCTACCTGGTCGACCCCATCGACATCTGGTCCGGCGCGGTGAAGGCCACGGTCTTCGGCACCGTCATCGCGCTCATCGCCTGTTTCCGGGGCTTCTACGCCTCGGGCGGCTCCAAGGGCGTGGGGCTGGCCACCACCGAGGCTGTGGTGACGGCCTCCATCGCCATCTTCATCCTCGACTACTTCCTCACGGTCCTCCTCCTCATCTGATGCCCGAGCCCATCATCAAGATCCGGGGGCTCCACAAGTCCTTCGGGGACCACCACGTCCTGCGGGGCATCGATCTCGACATCGAGGCCGGCAGCACCGTGGTCATCCTCGGGGCCTCGGGCTCGGGCAAGAGCGTGCTGATGAAGCACATGATCGGCCTGCTCAAGCCCGACGCGGGCCAGGTCCTCGTGGACGACGAGGACATCGTGAGCATGGGCGAGTCCGAGCTGCAGCGGGTCCGCCAGAAATTCGGGATGGTCTTCCAGCAGGCGGCCCTCTTCGACTCGATGACCGTCTTCGACAACGTCGCCTTCCCCCTGCGCGAGCACAGCCGCCGGATGCCCTTGAAGGAGGTCCGGGAGAGGGTCGCCGAGAAGCTCGGCGCCGTGGGCCTCTCGGGCACCGAGGAGAAGCTCCCCGCTGAGCTCTCCGGCGGCATGCGCAAGCGGGTCGGCCTGGCCCGGGGCCTGGTCCTCGATCCCAAGATCGTCCTCTACGACGAGCCCACCACGGGGCTCGATCCCCTCACCACCGACGACGTGGACGAGATGATCCTCGAGGCCCGCAGGGCCTTCGAGGTGACCAGCGTGGTCATCTCCCACGACATCGCCAGCGCCTTCAAGGTGGCGACCAAGCTGGCGGTCCTCTACCATGGGGAAATCGTCGCGGAGGGGAACCAGGACGAGCTTCGAGCCCATCCTCATCCTCATGTGCAGGAGTTCCTGGGCATGTGGTTCTCCAAGAACTGACACCTCATGCAGAACTTCTGGTCACCTCTGAAAGTCGGCGTGCTCACCATGGGCGCGCTCCTCTCGGCGATCTACGGCATCGCCGAGGTCACCAAGAGCAGCCTCGACGACGACAACTCCTACGTGCTCACCGCGGTCTTCCAGGACGCCTCGGGGCTGCGCACCAAGAGCAGGGTGCAGATCGCCGGCATCGAGGTCGGACAGATCGACGACATCCGCCTCGAGGGCGCCCGCGCGCGGGTCTACCTGCGGGTGAAGAAAGAGGTGCCCCTCCACCTCGACGCCCGCGCCAGCAAGCGCAGCGAGGGCTTCATCGGCGACATGGCCCTCGACCTCTGGCCGGGCACCGAGGAGAAGGCCCTGCTCAAGCACGGGGACGAGATCAAGGACGTGCAGTCCATGGGCGACATGGACAAGGTCTTCGCCACCCTCGGGGACATCACCGAGGACATCCAGGCGATGACCTCCAACCTGCGCACTCTGCTGGCCGGCGACGACGTCGGCGGCATCAAGAAGATCATCGACGAGATCGGGCTGCTCACCGAGAAGGTGAACGAGACCATCGGCGAGGCCGGCGTGAAGCTGAAGGCCATCCTGGAGGACGTCCAGGAGGTCACCGGCTCGGTCACCGACCTGGCCGACGAGGAGGCGAAGACGGTCAGCAGCATCCTGCGCAACGTCGACAAGGTCTCCCAGCAGATGCAGGCCGCCATCACCGACGTCCAGGACGTCCTGGCCACGGTGAAGGGGGTCCTGGGGACCTCCGAGGGGGAGCTCAAGGACGGGGTCGCGGGCATCCGCCAGAGCCTGGAGAAGGTGAACAGCTCCCTCGATCAGCTCAACTCGGTCACCACCAAGATCTCGGAGGGGGAGGGGACCATCGGCCGGCTGGTCACCGACGACACCCTCATCCGCGAGATCGAGGAGACCGTCGGCGACGCCGCCGACTTCGTGGACCGCCTGATCAAGCTGCAGACCGAGGTCAGCCTGATCTCCGAGTTCCACACCCGCAAGGCCTCCAGCCGGGAGAACCTGGGCCTGCGCCTGATCCCCTCCGAGGACAAGTGGTACGAGGTGGCGGTGATCAGCCCGCCCCGGGGCATCCCCGAGATCGAGACCACGGACGTCATCGACGAGAACGGGAACGTCACCACCACCACCCTGCGCACCACCAAGAACGGGATCGGCTTCAACCTCCTCTTCGCCCACCGCTGGCGGATGAAGGGCTGGTCGGTCACCGGCAAGTTCGGCCTCATCGAGACCACCGGCGGCCTGGCCGGCGACGTGGGCCTCTTCGGGGAGCACCTGCGCCTCTCGGTGGAGGCCTACGAGTTCACCAGCATGGACCGGAAGTACCCGCGGGTGCGGGCCTTCGCCACGATCTCCTTCCTCAAGCACCTCTACGTCACCGGCGGCGTGGACGATGCCCTGAACCCCACGACCGTCGCTCCGGCGGGGGTCGGCGGGGCGGACGCGGCCCGCTTCGAGCTGCCCGCCCGGGACTTCTTCGTGGGCGCGGGCTTCTACTTCACCGACGAGGACCTCAAGACCCTCCTCACCACGGTCGGGGTCCCGAGCATGGGGGGTGGGTAGAAATACCTACTCCGGAACCAAAGTGCTTGATCTTTGGGTTCCCCCCACATAAATACGCGTGCTTCGACCCGCCCGTGGCAGCTGTGCCGACGGGGCGCGCGCGAATTCCCGCAAGATTTCACGAGAGGTAATCCATGGCGACTGTCCTTCGACTGGCCCGTGCCGGTGCCAAGAAGAAGCCCTTCTACCACGTGGTGGCGGCCGATACCCGGTCTCCCCGCGACGGCCGTTTCATCGAGAAGATCGGGACCTACGACCCCTCCAACAAGGAGAGCGGCGTGAACTTCAAGGCCGATCGCGTCGATCACTGGCTCTCCGTCGGCGCTCGTCAGAGCCCGACCGTGGCCGGTCTGATCAAAGCCTGGAAGAAGCAGGCCGCTTCTTCCGAGGCCTGAAGCTCTCGATCGCGGTACGTGTGAGGGCCTCGAGCAGCGAGGCCCTCGCGGCGTTCCTCCGCTCGACCGACGACCCCGCTCTATGAACAGCGGAGCCACCACGCCCGTGCTCGAGGAACTGGTGACGCAGATCGCCTGCGCCCTGGTCGACGAGGTCGATCAGGTCCAGGTGAACGTCATCCAGGGCGAGCAGACCTCGGTGATCGAGCTGAAGGTCGCCAAGAGCGACCTCGGCAAGATCATCGGGCGCAAGGGCCGGACGGCGACCGCCATGCGCACCATCCTCGCCGCCGCCTCCACCAAGCTGCGGCAGCGCACGGTGCTCGAGATCATCGAGTAGGTCTCCTCTTCGCGCCGCTCGAAGGACTCGCGATGCGTGGCACCTCGCAGGATCGGGTCATCCTCGGCACCCTCGGCCGCCCCCACGGCCTGAAGGGCGAGCTGCGCTTCTTCCCCGGGCACCCGGAGTCGGAGCTGCTGGAGTCCCTCGAGGTGGTCCACCTGGGCGAGCGCGGCGAGCGCGGCGTCCTCGGGGCGCGCCCGGCGGGGCGCTTCTGGATCCTCGAGCTGGAGGGGGTGAGGGATCGCGACGCCGCCGAGGCCCTCAAGGGGGTCGAGGTCTGGGTCCCGCGGGACACGCTGCCGGAGCCCGAGGAGGGCGAGACCTACCTCACCGACCTGATCGGCTGCGAGGTGTGCAGCCAGGAGGGTGAGCGCCTCGGCCGGATCACCGGCCTCGAGGTGGGGGGGAGCCAGGCCTTCCTCACCGTGGAGGCCAGCGGAGGGGACTGGCTCCTGCCTGCGGTGGAGGCCTTCCTCGTCGAGCTGGACGAGGCGTCCCGGATCCTGACCGTCTCCCTCCCCGAGGGTCTGGTGGAGAGCCAGAGGGAGTAGGGCGATGCGCTTCGAGATCCTGACCCTCTTCCCCGAGCTGCTCCAGGAGCCCCTCCAGGGGAGCATCCTCGGCCGGGCGGAGACCGCGGGGCACGTGCGCTACGACTTCCGGAACATCCGGGATCACGCGGAGGGGAAGCACCGCATCGTCGACGACTCGCCCTACGGGGGCGGGGCCGGGATGGTGATGAAGCCCGAGCCGCTGGTGGCCGCCATCGAGGCGGCCCGGGGAGGCGGCGAGAGCGCCGCGGGGCAGCGGGTGGTCCTCCTGGGGCCGGCCGGGGCGCCCTTCACCCAGGAGAAGGCCCGGGAGCTCGCCACCCTGGAGCACCTGATCCTCGTCTGCGGCCGCTACGAGGGCGTGGACGAGCGGGTCCGGAGCTTCATCGACGAGGAGATCTCGGTGGGGGACTTCGTCCTCTCCGGGGGCGAGCCTGCCGCCTGGGTGGTGGTGGACGCCGTGACCCGCCTCCTGCCCGGGGTCCTGGGCAACGCCGAGTCCGCGGAGGCCGAGTCCTTCGAGGACGGCTGCCTGGAGCACCCCCACTACACGCGCCCCCCCGTCTTCCGGGGCCTGGAGGTCCCGGAGGTCCTGAAGTCCGGGGATCACGCCAAGATCGCCCGCTATCGCCGGATCGCGTCGCTGCAGCGCACCCGCGCCCGCCGGCCGGACCTCTTCGCCCGCCTCCAGCTAGACCCGAAGGAGGCGGCCCTCCTGGCCGCCGAGGGGCCGGGCGAGGAAGGTGAAGGCGAATGAAGCGAAAAGACTTGAGTTATCGAGCCAATGCCGGTAAACACGCCGGCTCCCAAGCTTTGTAGAGGTACGCCATGCGTCAGAAGGCCATCAACGATATCGAGAGCCGTTGTCTCCGCACCGACATCCCGCGGATCCACCCGGGCGACACCGTCCGCGTCCACCTGCGCATCAGCGAGGGTGACAAGGAGCGCGTCCAGGTCTTCGAGGGCGTCGTCCTCCGCGTGAAGGGCCAGAACGCGCTCGCCACCTTCACCGTGCGCAAGGTCTCCTTCGGCATCGGCGTCGAGCGGATCTTCCCGCTCTACTCCCCGCGGATCGAGAAGGTGGAGATCGCCGCCTCCGGCCGCGTGCGCCGCGCTCGCCTCTACTACCTCCGCGCGCTCTCCGGGAAGAAGGCCCGCCTCAAGGGCACCCAGATCGGCGATCGCGGTCGCGAGCTGCCCGCCTCGCTCGTCTCCAGCTCGGACCCCGAGGCCAGCGTGGCCCCCGAGGCGGTCCCGGCCGCGGACGCCGCTGGCGACGAGGCCTCCGCCGAGTGAGCCGAAGGGCGCCCGGGACCGGGCGCCCACTCCAGCATTTGGCCACGTGAGTCGCGGCCGGGACTTGAGGTAGAGTGAGTCCCGTTCGCCAGCGAAGCGTGCCATGCTGATTCACGAGATCGTACTTCAAGGGGTGCCGGGGAGCCCGGGGATGTCCCGGCTCACCATCGGGCGGGGGCTCACCGTGCTGGTGCCCACGCCGGGGCAGCCGCCGCTCCCGCTGGTCCGGCTGATCGCCCACATCCTCTTCGACGAGAGCGTGGAGCCGCCGCCGGATCTGGTCGCGCCCGGCGCCGAGGCCTCGCGCGCCGGCCTGACCCTCCAGGACGCCGGCGGGCGGGTCTATCGCATCCTCCGGGATCTGAAGCGCGGGAGCGTTCAGCTCCTCGTCCTCGATCCCGCGACCCAGCAGTTCAACCCGGTCTCCACCCGCGCCGCCGAGGTCGGGCAGTACCTCCGCTCGCAGGCGCAGGTGCCCGCGCTCGACCTGATCGAGGGGCTCTTCTCCCTCCAGGCCAGCGACTCGCCCTCGCGGCGCCCCCTGGCGGCGGCCGCCCCGGAGCCAGCCTCCGCGAGCTCGCCCTTCGGCGGGCTCGCCGGCCGCACGGCCACGCCGCCCGGCGGGCTGCCGGCCAAGCGCTCGCTGCCGCCCTCCGACGCCCACTTCCCGGGCTTCACGGGAGGGCTGGACGCGGGGCCCGCGGCGGGCGGCGGGACCGGGCTGGGGATGAGCCGGGAGGAGCTCGAGAAGCGGATCGCCGAGCTGGAGGTCCAGGCCACGGCCCTCGCCGAGGTCGATCAGGTGCAGTTCGAGCTCGACGGGCTGCAGCAGAAGGTCGACGCCATCGACCAGCAGCTCTCCAGCGTGAAGGAGCTCGAGGCCCGCCTCGAGGAGCTCGACCGCCAGCTCGAGCGCTTCGGTGATCTCTCGGCGTTGCCCGAGGACTTCGGCTCCAAGGTGGCAGGCTTCGCCGCCTCCAAGGACCGCCTCGACCGGGCCCTGGAGCGGATCGAGGTCGAGCGGGGCTCCTTCGAGGAGCACGCCGCGGTGCCCGGAGAGCCCCTGCAGCGCAACCGCATCTTCCTGGGTGGCCTGGCCGGCGGGCTCGTCCCCTTCGGCCTCTCCATCGCGGTCGACGTGCGCAGCCTGGCGCTCCTCGCGCCCATCGGGCTGGGGGCCGCCGCCTTCGGGCTGCTGCGCCACTTCGACGGCCAGGAGGATCACGCCGGCCTGGGCCGCCGCATCGCGGCCCTGGACGAGCGGGCGGAGAAGGCCCGGCGCACCTTCGAGCTCGAGACCTCCCTCGTGCGCCGCACCATGGAGCAGGTGGGCGCCGAGTCGCCCGAGGAGCTGGTGGCGCGGCTGGGCAAGCGCGAGCAGGCCCTCCAGGCCCGCCACGCGGCCGACGCGCAGCTCGCGGCGAAGCGAGACAGCCCCGAGGCCCAGGCGAGCATGGCGGAGCGGGGCCGGCACTCCGTGCGGATCGCCGAGCTCGAGGGCAAGCTCGCCGGCGCGGGCGGCTTCGTCCAGGACCCCGCGGATCTGCGCCGGGAGATCGAGGGCCTGAAGGCCGAGCTGGCCCGGATGGAGGGGGGCGGCGTCTCCCTCGAGCTCGGCGGACCGCCCACCGGCGGCTACGGGGCGACTCCCCCGGGGCAGCCCGGCTTCGGCAGCCTGGGCGGCGGCTCCTTCGGCGCGACCTCGCCCCTGATGGGAGGCCCCTCCGAGGCGCCCTCGGCCGAGGTGGCCGCGCCGCCGAACCCCGGGCCCGAGCTGCTCTCCCTGCTCTCGGACGTCCTCCACCGGCCCATCGAGGAGCTCCTCGGCGCGGTGGGGCCGCGACTCTCCCAGTACGTCGCCGCGCTCTCCCAGGGCCGCTGGCGAGGCGCCAGCTTCGTGGGCAAGGCCGACCTCCAGATCGACGAGGCGACCGGCCCCTCCCTCGACTGGGCCTCGCTCTCGCCCGCCGACCGCGACCTGGCCTACCTGGGCCTGCGGCTGACCGTCGCCGAGCTGGCGGTGCGCCAGAGCGCGACCCCCTTCGTCCTCGACGAGCCCCTCCTGGGATCGGCCCCCCAGGGGCTGGTCATGAAGATGCTCGCCGCCCTCGGCGGCGTCACCCAGATCCTCCTCCAGAGCTCGGACCCCGCCTGGCAGCAGGCGGCGACGACGGTCCACCCCCTGGGCAGCTGAGGTGGCGGTGGCGTCGGGCTCCCGGCAGATGGTCCTGCGCCTCGACGCGGCCCCGGGTGAGGAGGGGCCGGTCCTGGGCTGGGGCGAGCGCTGGGCTCGGAGCCGGGGCCTGGAGGCGATCTGCGGGGTCGACGAGGTGGGCCGGGGGCCCCTGGCCGGTCCGGTGGTGGCCGCCGCGGTGGTCCTGCCCCGGCCCCTGGAGGAGGCCCTCTGCGCGGAGGGGCTCGACGACTCCAAGAAGCTCGACGCCCGCCGCCGCGAGCGCCTCGACCGGCGGATCCGGGAGGGAGCGGCCTGGGGCCTCGCCGAGGTCGACGTCGAGACCATCGATCGGATCAACATCCTCCAGGCGAGCCAGCTGGCCATGCGGCGGGCGATCGACGACCTGGCCGGGCGGCACCCCGGGGTCGAGCCCGCCTGCCTCCTGGTGGACGGTCACCTCGTCCTCGAGCCCTCTCCCCTGCCGCGGGCGGTCCAGCGCGCGGTGGTGAAGGGAGACAGCCGCTCGGTGGCCATCGCCGCGGCCTCGGTGGTGGCGAAGGTGCACCGGGACGCCCTGATGGTGACCCTGAACGGCCGCTACCCCGGCTACGATCTGGCGAGGAACAAGGGGTACCCGACCAAGGTGCATCGGGAGGCCCTGGCCGCCCTCGGGCCCACCCCGATCCACCGCCGCAGCTTCAAGGGCGTGCTCCCCGAGGAGGGGGCGAGCGAATGAGCGAGGCCGGACAGGGGATGGGGACCCTCTACCTCCTGGGGACCCCCATCGGGCACCTCGGCGACGTCAGCGACCGCCTGCGGGAGGTGCTCGCCTCGGTCTCGGTGCTCGCCTGCGAGGACACCCGCACCACCCGCAAGCTGCTGGAGCGCTTCCAGATCAAGGGCCCGAAGCTGGTGGCCTTGCCCTCCCACGACGAGGCCCGCCGCGCCGAGCCCCTCCTCGAGGTGCTGCGGGAGGGCCGGGACGTGGGCCTGGTCTCGGAGGCGGGGATGCCGGTGGTCAGCGATCCCGGCGCCCTCCTGGTGGCCGGCGCGGAGGCCCTCGGCGCGCCCGTCGTGGTGGTGCCGGGCCCCAGCGCCGTGACGACCGCCCTGGCGGCGAGCGCCTTCCCGGGGGGCCGCTTCCACTTCCTCGGCTTCCTCCCCCGCAAGGGGAGCGATCGCCGCGAGCTGATCGCCGAGGCCGGCCGGTGGCCGGGGACCCTGGTGCTCTTCGAGGCGCCCGCCCGGCTGAAGAAGACCCTCGGCGATCTGGCCGAGGCCTGGGGTGGGTCGCGGCGGGCCGTGATCTGCCGGGAGCTGACCAAGCTCCACGAGGAGCACCGGCGGGGCACCCTCGCCGAGCTCCGCGACGGGCTCGAGGAGAAGGTCCGCGGGGAGATCACCCTGGTCATCGCGCCCGCCGAGCGGGCCGAGGGACCCTCTCTCGGCCTCGAGGAGGCGCTGGAGCAGGTCCAGGCGAGGGTCGAGGGGGGTGAGCGGCTGAAGGATGCCTGCAAGGCCGTGGCGAGCGAGAGCGGGCTCTCGTCGCGAGAGCTCTACCAGGCGGCGCAGGCCCGCTGACGCTGAGGCGGATGCCGAGGCCGAGGCCAGGGTCGCCTAGAAGTTGACCTCGCCCGTGAGCATGATCCCGAAGAGCGTCGTCTCCTCGACGCGGAAGCGGCGGCCCGGCTGATCGTAGCGGAAGTCGTAGTTCGGGTTCTGCTCGGGGTTGGGGCTAACGTCGGAGGTGGGATCGGTGTCGATGCCCGGCAGCTCGACCAGCCCCGTGTCGTCGAGATCCTTGCCGATCGACTCGCCGGTGAGGAAGTGCTCGGTCTCGTGGCCGTAGGTGGCCAGGACGTGGAACTTCGCGTAGCGCGAGGCCTGGACCCGCACGCCCAGGGTGCCCGAGAGGCGCAGGAACTCGTCGCCGTAGAGGGACTTCTGCAGGGCGTCGGAGAGCTCGTTGAAGACCCGGCCCTCGGAGACGTAGTCGGCGGTGAAGGAGAGCTGGAAGGCCACCCGGACGTAGCGCTCCGGATCGACGTAGGGGAGGAACTCGGCGCCGAAGGTCATGCCGCCCACGTGGGAGGGCATGTAGCCGCCGCGGTTGTTGCCCTCCCGCACCCACTCGTGGCCGATGGGGTCGTTGGTGCAGGTCGTGCCGACCTGGTCGTCGTCGGGATCGAAGTCGGCCAGGTTCGAGGGGTTCTCGCAGTTGTGCCAGGCGTGAGGCACCTGGGGGGAGGGCAGGCGGTAGTGGAAGTCCACGAAGGGATCGACCAGGCCCAGGTTCTTGGAGAGCGCGGTGTAGAAGGTGAAGTAGTTGGTCTTCTCTCCGATGGCCGCGGGGTTGGCGCTGTCGTGGGAGACGTTGGACTGGCTGCGCTTGTCGGCGGTCGGGGCCTGCCAGTCGAAGCCGATGGTCCAGGAGGGATCGTAGCGATCGCGCTCGTCGTTGAGGATTCCCCAGGCCAGGCCGACGTGGAAGTCACCCAGGCCGCCGCGGTAGGAGTTGTTGTCCGAACCCACGAAGGGGTCGAAGTCGAACATCGCGCCGGTGCAGTTCACCGTGTCGATGGTGCCGTTCGGACAGATGCCGTCCTGCTGGAAGATCGTCGACTGCTGGGGCAGCCCGTCGAGATCCGCCGATCGCCAGGTCTGGGTGTCGGCGAAGACGATGGGCAGCATGAAGTTGATCTCGAGATCCTTGTAGAGGCCCGCCCGGGCCCGGATCTGCATCTCGCTGATCACCTGCTTGTGGCGCAGCTCCGTCACGTCGAGGATGCCGCCGCCCTGGAGGTTCTCCCGGGTGATCTTGCTCTGCTTGAGCACCCGGTTCCACCCGAGCTCGAGCTCGAGGTCGAAGGGGTCCTCGCCGTCGGCGGCGTCGGCGACCTCGGTGATCTCGGCGGCCCGGGCAGCGCCCGGGACGGCGAGGGCCGGCGGGATCAGCGCCAGACAGAGTGCGAGAATCAGCGGATGGCGGCTCGGCTGGACGCGCATCGGCACGCTCCCTCCCAAGAAAAATCAAGCAGTTACCGGCAAACCGTAACAGCGCCCGATCTGGCGAGTCAAGGAATCGAAGGGCCGGGAAAACGCCCTCAGGCGGTGCTCTCGTCCCGATCCCGCAGCCCCAGATCCTTCATCTTCAGCTGCAGGCTCTTGCGCGAGATCTTCAGCCGGCGGGCCGCCTGGGTGACGTTGTGGCCGGTGGCCTCGAGGGCCGAGACGATCAGGTCCCGCTCGAGATCCTGGGAGGCGGCGCGGACGATGTCCTTCATCGAGGCCGAGCCGCCGGAGTCGAAGACCTGGCGCAGGGCCTCGAGATCGGGCTGGCCGTCCCGGGGCGCGCCCTCGGCCCGGGCGCGGATCGAGTCGGGCAGATCCGCCGGCCCGATGGTGTCGCCGTCGAGGAAGAGGAAGGTCCGCTCCATCACGTTCTCGAGCTCGCGGATGTTGCCCGGCCAGGGGTAGCGCTGGAGCAGGTCCATCGCCGCGTCGTCGACGCCGCTCACCTCGAGCCCGAGCCGCTCGTTGAAGCGCTCGACGAAGCTGCGGACCAGGAAGGGGATGTCGTCCCGGCGCCCGCGCAGGGGTGGCAGATCGAGGGGCACCACGTTGAGCCGGTAGTAGAGGTCCTCGCGGAAGCGGCCGGCCGCGATCTCGGCCTCGATGTCGCGGTTGGTCGCGGCGATGAGGCGGACGTCGACCTGCAGGGTCTTCACCCCGCCGACCCGCTCGAACTCGCTCTCCTGGATCGCCCGGAGGATCTTCACCTGCATCTCGGGCGGGATCTCGGCGATCTCGTCGAGGAAGAGGGTGCCGCCGTCGGCGAGCTCGAAGCGCCCGGGCTTGGAGGCCACCGCGCCGGTGAAGGCGCCCTTCTCGTGGCCGAAGAGCTCGGCCTCCATCAGCTCCCGGGGGATGGCCGCGCAGTTGATCCGGATGAAGGGCTTCTCCCGGCGGTCCGACTGCTCGTGGAGGGCGCTGGCCACCACCTCCTTGCCGGTGCCGCTCTCACCGGTGATGAGCACGGTGGAGGGGGTCGCGGCGACCCGCTCGATGATCTGGACGATCTTCGCCATCGAGGGGGAGGCGGCGAGGACGCCCAGGGCACCGTCGGGGGAGTCGGCCGGCGAGATCTCGTCCCGGGCGAGGGCCCGCGAGCAGATGGCCTTGTCGATGACCAGGCGCAGGTCGTCCTGATCGAAGGGCTTCTGGAGGTAGTCGAAGGCGCCGGCCTTCATCGCGTCCACCGCGGTGTCCACGGTCCCGTGGGCGGTGATGACGATGACCGGGATCTCCCGGGCCTTGCGCTGGATCTCCCGGAGGAGGGAGAGGCCGTCGAGCTTCGGCATCTTGAGATCGGTGACGATCGCGTCGATGTCGTCGGCCTCGGCCAGCGCCAGCTCCAGCCCCTCCTCTCCGTTCTCGGCGGTGAGGGCCTCGTGACCCTCCTTGCGCAGGAGCGCGGCGAGGACCTTGCGGATGTTGGCTTCGTCGTCGACGACCAGGACTCGGGCCATGGGTCTTTCCTCCAGACGAGCGCACGGTAGCGGTGGGGGTCGGGGGATGTCCATGGGGGCGAGTTGCAGAAGCCGCGTTCACGTCCACGTGCACGTCCACGTACACGGGTTCTCCCGTGTACCTCGGGTAGGGGACGGGCTCCCGGGAAAGGCCGTGTACGTAGACGTGGACGTGTACGTGGACGGGGCTTTTCAGTCCTTCCGCCGAAGCGGCACCACGACCCCCCCGGGCCCCTCGTCGATCTCCTCCTCCTCGACGCTCTCGGTCCCCAGGCGTTCGCCACCGGAGAGCGGCAGCCGGACCACGAACTCGGTGCCCATCCCGGTCCGGGAGAAGACCTCGAGGGTGCCGCCGTGGTTGCGGATGAGGCGCTGGCAGATGGGCAGGCCCAGGCCGGTGCCCCGCTCCTTGGTGGTGAAGAAGGGGATGAAGAGGTTGGCGCGGTCGGTGGCGGAGATGCCGGGGCCGGTGTCGGCGACCCGCAGCTCGATGATGTCGCTGCCGGGGCCGGGCTGATGAGGACCGCCGCCGGGGGCGGGTCGCAGCCGGGTGCGCAGCTCGAGTCTCCCCTCGCCCCCCATGGCCTGCACGGCGTTGAGGGCGAGGTTGATCAGGACCTGCTGGAGCTGCTCGGGGTCCGCCTGGATCGGGGGCAGGCCCTCCTCGAGGGCGAGGCTGATGCCGACGGTCTCGGGGATCTCCCGCTTCTCGAGGAGGCGGAGGGTCTTGCGGACGACCTCGTTGAGGTCGGTGTCGGTGAACTTCGCCTTCAGGGGCCGGGCGTAGTCGAGGAACTGGGAGACGACGCCGTTGAGGCGGTCGGTCTCGTCGATGATGATCTGGAGGAACTCGCCCTCGTCGCCCTTCATGCTCTCGGGATCGAGGTACTGGGCGGCCGCCTTGATGGCCCCGAGGGGGTTGCGGATCTCGTGGGCGAGGCCGGCGGCCATCTCGCCGAGGGCGGCGAGGCGGTCGCGCTCCTTCATCCGCTCGTAGAGCTTCGAGTTCTCGACCAGGGTGGCCAGGACCTCGCTGACCATGATCAGGGCCGCGATCTCGTTGGAGGAGAAGGCCTCGTAGACCCGCTCGTCCCGCAGGTTGAGGAAGCCCACGACCCCGTGGCTGGTGCCCAGGAGGGGCACGGCCACCCCCGAGCCCATCCGCTCCATGGCCTCGAAGGAGCGGGCGAGGCGGGCGACCGCCGGAGGCTCGTGGTGGGTGTCCTCCTCGGTGCGCACCGGCCGCTCCACCTGGCGGAGGCTGGAGCGGGCCTGGGTGAGGGAGAGCTCCAGGGTCTCGCGCAGGACGGCCTTCTTGCCCTCCTGGGCGTTCTCCACCAGGGGCGCCAGGCTGGTGGCGTCGATCCAGCGGGGCGGCTCGGGGCCCCGGTGGGCCACCCTCCGGTAGCCGGTGGCGTCGGCCGAGAGGACGTAGAAGCTGGCGTGGGTGATCCGGTTGGTCTCGTAGATCCGCTCGAGGAGGCGCTCGGCGGCCATCGTGGGATCGATGATGCCGGGCAGCTCCCGGCGCAGGCGGCCGAGGACCCCGGTGAGCTCGTAGCGCTCGGCGAAGAGCCAGGCCATCACCCGCCGCTCGATCCGCGAGCGCAGGGGATCGGAGATCGTCAGGAGGACCAGCGCCGTGAGCAGGAGGTTGAAGAGGAGGATCGGGGGCGAGTCGCCCACGGCCACCACGATGAAGCCGAAGACCAGGGCCAGGAGGAGGGCGAGGCCCGAGAGCACCACGATCCGGCCGAGGAGCTCGTTCAGATCCAGCAGGCGGTGCTGGAGGACCGCCTGGGAGAGGAAGAAGAGGTAGACGACGATGCCGATGTTGCCGATGGCGGCGAAGAGCCCGGAGAGGCCGGGGATGAAGGCCGTGCCGGCGAAGCCCAGGGCGATGATCCCGCCGACGACGACGTAGTTCACCCGGGTGCGCTCGATGCGGCTCTCCGCCAGGTTCCGCTGCTGGTGGGCCAGGTAGAAGAGGGTCAGCAGGGAGCCGAAGGCGAAGGTCGCCACCACCGAGCGGGCGATGAAGCTGCGGACCAGGGGGGAGAAGGCCACCGCGGTCGAGAGGATGGCGCCGCCCAGGAGCGCCCGCTCGAAGCCCTTGCGCATGATCGGCGGCGGCGTGGGGGCGTGGGTGTGGAGAGCGGGGAAGGCCTGGAAGAAGCGGTAGGCCGAGACCGGCATCGCCGCGCCGGAGACGAGGATCAGGCGGGAGAAGATCTCCCCGCCGGTCGCCGCCAGCAGGAAGTCGGTGAGGAGCCAGACCGAGAGGTTGCCCGAGAGCAGGGCGAAGAGCTGGGCGTGGCGCCGCTCGGTGGCTCGCAGGGAGACCGCGACCGCCAGCACGGCGGCGATGAGCGCGGCCATGAAGGCCGACTGTGCTCTCAGGTCCATCGTCCGCCGGCAATGTAGCAGGCAGGCTGGCAGCCGCAACGACCGGGATCACAGCCGGCTGGCACTCCTGTCACGATCCTGACAGGAGGCCGCGTCCTTTGTTATCGAGGTTCATGGTGTCCGTCCCGCAGCGCCTCCTCGCCCCGGTCTCCCTCGGCCTGCTGGGGCTCTGCCTCGGCGCCACCGGGCCTGCCCGCGCCGGGCCGGAGAGCGTCCGGCTCGAGGCGGCGGAGCTGGTCCCGGCGCCGAGCGACGCCTGGGCCGGGGCCGACCCGGCCCTGCAGGGCTGGCTGGAGGTGCGAGCGCTGCGCGAGGCCCTCGCCGCGCCGGGGAGGGCGCCCGCGGGGCTGGCGGCCCGGATCCAGGCGCTGCCGGCGGGGCACCCGGCGAAGGTGGGACTGGTCGTGGCCTGGGTGGAGCGGCACCTCGCCTCGCCGCCGGCCCCGGCCACCCTGGAGGAGGGGCTCTCCCTGGTCGGCGACGCCCTGGGGACCGAGCCCGAGCTCGAGGCCGAGCCGCCCCTGCGGGTGGCGTACGCCCGCCTGCTCGAGGCGGCCGGCCGCGGCCCGGAGGCTCGCCATCAGCGCCTCACCCTCCTGCGCCGGGGTCCGGCCTCGGCGGAGGGGCTCGCCGCCACCGCCGCCGACCCCACGCTGCCCTCCGCGCTGGAGCCCGCCGCCCAGGTCGATCGCCTCGCGGCCCTGGTCGCCGCCAACCACAGCGCCCTGGCCATCCCCGAGGCCCTGCGCCTGCGGGCGAGCCTGGAGCCCGGCGGAGAGGTCGCCTGCCGCCTCTCCCTGATCCTGGGCAAGGCCCACCGCCTGGAGCGCAACTACCGGGAGGCCATCGACGAGCTGGAGGCCTACGGCGAGCGCTGCCCGCAGCGGGCGGATCAGGTGCTGGAGGCCGAGTGGCTCCGCGCCTCGGCCGCCTCCATCGCCCTGCGGGATCCCGCCATCCCGCTCTACCAGCGCCTCATCGAGCGCCACCCGGACGACCCCCGGATCGACGACGCCCTCTTCTTCATCGCCGACCTCCACCTCCTCGCCGGCCGGGACGACGAGGCCGCGCGGGTGCTCGAGACGATCCTGGCGGAGCACCCGCAGGGGAACTTCGCCCTGAAGGCGGCCTGGCGCCTGGCCCGGCGCTGGCTGCGGGTCGGGAGGCCGGGCAAGGCGATGGTGGCCCTCAAGCGCTACGAGAAGCTGGCGGCCCGGCGGGCCTCGGGCTTCGACCTGCGCCGGGCGCGCTACTTCCAGGCCCTGACCCTGCTCTCCCGGGGCGGCAGCAAGGGGAGGGCGGCGGCCCTGCGCCTGCTGCGGCAGGTGATCGACGAGGGGCCCCTGACCTTCCACGGCAGCTTCGCCCGGGCCCTCCTGCGCGAGCACGCGCCGGCGGAGGCGGCCGCGCGCGATCGGCGGCTGCTGGCGACCCCCCGCCCGCCGGGCACCTTCCCCCCGCAGACCGTCTCCCGGGACTTCCTCGAGGGCGAGGCGGTGCGGGTGGGGCGTCGCCTCCTCGCCCTGGGCCTGGAGGCGGAGGCCCGGGAGGTGCTCGGCGAGATCCCCCGGCGGGGGCTGAAGGGCCCCGAGGTCCTCGTGCTGGCCGGGCTGCTCGCGCGGGCCGGTGGCGTCCGGGAGGCGCAGCTCCTCCTGCGCGCGACCCGCGCCGGGCGGGCGGCGCTGGGCAAGCGCCCGACCCGCCGGAACCTCTGGGTCTGGCAGACCGCCTATCCTCGCGCCTACCGCTCGCTGATCGAGGCGGCCTGCGCCCCCGTCGCGGTGCCGCCCGACCTGGTGCAGGCCATCATCCGGGAGGAGAGCGCCCTCGATCCGGGCGCCCGCTCCTGGGCCGGCGCGGTGGGCCTGGCGCAGCTGATGCCGACCACCGCCGGGGACACCGGCCGGCGGATGGGGCTGCCCGAGCCGGTCACGGCCGAGCGGCTCCTCGATCCCGAGCTCAACCTCCGGGTCTCCTGCCGCTACCTCTCGGACCTGCGCAGCCAGGTCGGAGAGGCGCTGCCCCTGATGGTCGCCGCCTACAACGGCGGGGGCCGCAGCGTGCAGGGCTGGCAGGAGGAGCGGGGTGAGCTCCCCCTGGTGCTCTTCCTGGAGACCATGGGCTACGCCGAGACCCGGCGCTACACGCGGCGCGTGCTCGAGACCCTGGCCGCCTACCGCTTCCTCTACGGTGCGGATGGGGAGAGACTCTTCCTGCCGGACGCCCCGGCCCGGAGCGAGTGATGAGCCACGACGATCTCCAGCGGCGCCTGCGGGCGCTCCCCGCGGTGGACGCCCTCAAGGCGCGGCCGGCGGTGCAGGCCCTGGAGGCCGAGCACGGCGCGGCCCTCCTGCTCTCGGTCCTGCGGGAGTGCGTCGAGCGCGCCCGCCAGCGGCTGCGCGAGAGCGACGCGCCCGCCGAGGCGGTGATCGACGCCGAGTGCGGCGACGCGGCCATCGAGGCGGCGCTCGGGCGAGCGCTGGCCCCCACGCTGCCCCCGCTGCACAACGCCACCGGGGTGCTGCTGCACACCAACCTCGGGCGGGCGCCGCTGGCCCTCGAGGCCCGGGAGGCGATGCTCGCGGCGGCGGCCTTCGTGCCCCTGGAGATCGATCTGGGCTCCGGCCGGCGCGGCCCGCGGGCCCCGGGGGTGGTCGCGCACCTGAAGGCGCTCTCGGGGGCCGAGGGCGCGCTGGTGGTGAACAACTGCGCGGCGGCGGTGATGCTGGTCCTGGCCGAGCTGGCCCAGGGGCGGGAGGTGCCCGTCTCCCGGGGCGAGCTGGTCGAGATCGGCGGCGGCTTCCGGGTGCCCGAGGTGATGGAGCGCAGCGGCTGCCAGCTGCGCGAGGTGGGGACGACCAACCGCACGCGCCTCCGGGACCACGCCGCCGCCGTCGGGCCCCGGACCGGGGCGCTGCTCAAGGTCCACCGCTCGAACTTCAGCATCGAGGGCTTCACCGAGGAGGCCTCCCTCGAGGAGCTGGCGGGTCTGGCCCGCGAGACCGGCCTGCCCCTCGTGGTGGACCTGGGCTCGGGCCTCTTCTCGACAGCCGCGCAGGGCACCGTGCTGGAGTCGGAGGCCACGGTGGACGGCTGCATCGCCGGCGGCGCCGATCTGGTCTGCTTCTCGGGCGACAAGCTCCTGGGCGGGCCGCAGGCCGGCATCGTGGTCGGGAAGGGCGCGCTGATCGAGCGCCTGGGCCGCCACCCCCTGATGCGCAGCCTGCGCTGCGACAAGGTCACCCTGGCGGCCCTGGAGGCGACCCTGGCCCTCTACCGCCGCGGCGCCCACGCCCGGGTCCCCCTCCAGCGGATGGTGCGGGCGACGGTGCCGGATCTGGCCGCCCTCGGCGCCTTCCTGCTGGAGCCGCTCTGCGCCGCCGGCCTGGACGCCAGCCTGGAGCCCTGCACCGATCGCGTCGGCGGCGGCAGCTCGCACCGGCTCGCGCTCCCCGGGATGGCGGTGCGCCTGCGGGTGCCGACGCCGGAGCGGGTCTCGGCCCGCCTGCGCCGCGGAGAGGGGGGGCACCCGGGGGTCGTCGCCGTGGTCCGCGAGGACGCCCTCTGGCTGCACCTGCGCACCCTCGAGCCCGAGCTCCCGGTGCTGGAGGCGGTGGCCGCCGCGGTGATCGCCGCGGCGCGCTAGAGGCGCCGGGGCCTCGATCGGGAAAGCCTCGCAGAGGCGGGGACTTGCGGAGCCTCCTTGTCGGATCGCTATAATGTCGGTGTTGATGTTGAACACCGCAGTCCTGGTGCTGAACAAGCACTATCAGCCGATCCATGTGACCACCGTGCGGCGCGCCTTCGTCCTGCTCTACCAGGGGGCGGCCAAGGCCGTGGACGAGCGCTACCAGCTCTACGACTTTCCCTCCTGGTCGGCCCTCTCGGCCCACGAGGACAGCATCGGGACCGTGCGGACCCGGATCCGCGTCCCGCGGGTGGTGCTGCTGCAGGCCTGCGCTGCGCTGCCCCGGCGGCAGGTGCGCTTCTCCCGCCTCAACATCTACCTGCGGGACGGGAACACCTGCCAGTACTGCGGCCGGACCCTGCCCCGGGAGGGCCTGAACCTCGATCACGTGAAGCCGCGCACCCAGGGGGGCGTGACCTCCTGGGAGAACATCGTCTGCTGCTGCATCCGCTGCAACCTGAAGAAGGGCGGCCGGACCCCGGAGCAGGCGGGGATGCGTCTCCTGCGCCGACCCCACAAGCCCCGGTGGTCTCCCCTGATCCGGAAGGGCCTGCGGCCGGGCATCCTGGCCCAGTGGCGGCCCTTCCTCTCCGAGGCGGACGCCGCCTACTGGAACACCGAACTCTTGCCTTGAGCGCCCTTTCGGGCGAGGAATTGACCCATGGCCCTCATCGACACCAAGGAAGCCGCCTGGCGTCGCGCTCGCGCGATCGCCTCGGACATCTCCCTCTACAACGAGAAGAAGGTGGTCGAGGGGATCGAGAACGACGATCTCTTCACCCGCCTCGCCGACGAGATCGAGGAGGGCCGAGAGCACTACAAGAGCGGCATCCACCCGGAGCTCTACGCGAGCACGAACTACTTCGACCGTGCCCTGGTCGACATCGTGATCCGGCCCAAGGGGCACATCAAGTCGAAGATCTGGTAGTGCCTGGACTTCACCGGCTGGAGGTGGAGGCGGCCGAGGCCGGGCAGCGGATCGACCGCCTGCTCGCCGGACGCCTCCCCGGGCTCTCCCGCTCCCGCTGCCAGCAGCTCATCGAGGAGGGGAGGGTGACCCTCGAGGGGGTCGCCGTGGATCGGCCCTCCCGGAAGGTGGACGCCGGGATGACCCTGGAGGTCGAGGTCCCGGAGGTCGTCTCCCCGGACGACGCGCCGGCCGCCCAGGATCTCCCCCTGCCGATCCTCTACCAGGACGGGGCGATCGTGGTCGTGGACAAGCCGGCCGGGATGGCGGTGCACCCGGCGCCGGGCTCGGTCGACGGGACGGTGGTCAACGCCATCCTCTTCCACGTGCCCGACCTGAAGGGGATCGGGGGCGAGCTGCGGCCCGGGGTGGTGCACCGCCTGGACAAGGACACCACCGGGGTCCTCGTCCTGGCCAAGTCGGACGCGGCGCTCCAGGGGCTGCAGGCCCAGTTCAAGGAGCGGACGGTGGAGAAGGTCTACCTCGCCCTGGCCCGCGGGCGCTTCGACGACGACGAGGGGGCGAGCGACGCGCCGCTGGCCCGCCACCCCGTGGACCGCAAGCGCTTCACCGGTCAGCGGACCGGGGGGCGGCCGGACGCCCGGGCGGCCCTGACCCGCTGGCGGGTGCTGCGCCGCTTCACGGGCGCGGCCGAGCTGGAGGTGAGGCCGAAGACCGGGCGGACGCACCAGATCCGGGTGCACCTGGCCGAGGCGGGCCACCCGCTGATCGGCGAGGGGATCTACGACCTCGGGCGGGGCAAGCCGGGGCCGAAGGTCGTCCGGGCGGCGAAGGTGCTCGGGCACCACGCGCTCCACGCGCACCGGCTCTCCTTCGAGCATCCGGAGACGGGTGAACGGATGACCTTCGAGGCGCCGCTGCCGCCGGAGTGGGCGAGGGCCGTCGAGATCCTCTCCGAGTAGCCCGCGAGCCCCTGGGCCCCTAACCCATGGTCACCTTGCGTTTACCCTTCGCGAGCACCCGCACCGGCTGGATGGCCATCACCTTCATGAAGACCTGCAGCAGCTCGGGGTCGAACTTGTGGCGCATCTCGCTCCACATGAGGGTCAGCGCGATCTCGGGGCCGTAGGCGTCGCGGAAGGGGCGGTTCGAGGTGAGGGCGTCGTAGGTGTTCGTGATGGCGAGGATCTTCGAATAGATCGCCAGGTGGGTCTTCGGGATGATCATCTGGATCTGTCCCTTGGAGTCCTTCACCGCGGTGCCGAAGTCCTCGTGGTGCTCGATGGTCGAGACCAGGCGGGAGACCTCGGTGCGCGAGAGGCCGCCCCGGGAGAGGATGTCCTCGACCGCCCGCAGCGGCGCCCGGTTGATCTCGGCCTTCTCGGCCACGGAGAGCGCGCCCCTCTTGCGCATCAGGTCGGGGTCGATCACCGCCATGCCCACGTCGTGGAAGAGGGCGATGAGCCCGAGCTGCTTGAGCTGCGCCTTGGACAGGCCGAGCTCCGAGCCGAAGACGATCGAGATCAGCGCCGTGTTGACCGAGTGGAAGACCAGGTAGTCCTGCTCCCGGTCCATGGTCGTCATCCCCAGGAAGTGGGTGCGCTGCTCGAAGCAGATGTCGACCAGATCCTGGATGAAGCGGTCGGCGGTCCGGAGGGAGATGGTCTTCCCCTCGCGCAGCCGCTCCATGTAGGTCCGCATGTAGAAGATCGCCCGGGCGTAGACGGTGACCGCGTACTTCTTGCGATCGACGGCGTCCTCGTTGTCGTCCTTGAGCTTCTCCTTGATCTTCTTCCACTTGCTGACCTTGATGTTGACCAGCTTGCGGCCCATGACGCCGTCCTCGTCGGCGTCGTCCTCGTTCTTGGCGGAGAAGATCCAGACGAAGTTGCGCAGCTCGTCCATGTTGATGGGGTGCTGGAGCACGAAGCCGCCGACCCCCTTCTCCTGGAACTCGGCGACCAGGGCCCGGACGTTCTCCAGGCTGTTGTAGTCGGTCTTCACCAGCATGTTGTTGAGGTAGAAGGACTCCTTCATCGCCTGGAGGACGAGCTGGTTGTCCGCCGCGATGATGGTGTTGATGGTGTCCTTGAGCACCTCGAGGGGCTTCACGAAGATCGCGTTCTCGGGGTCGTAGAGCTTCACCGAGCGCACGAGCATGTAGAGGGAGGAGACCAGCTGCTTGCCGAGGGACTGCAGCTTGTCGCTGTGCTCCCGTCCGAACTCGTCGATCCGCTCGTCGCTGCCGGATCCGGTGATCTTCATCCCGCCGCTCATCTAGTCCTCTTCCTCCTCACCGAAGAGCTCCTTGCGCACCGCCGCCATGCCTCGCTTGGCCGCCGTGATCACCTCCGGGGCGTTGCCCTTCCGCTCGGCCTCCGCCTGGAGGAGCTGGAAGGAGGGGATGGAGGCCAGCTGGGAGAGGCCGGCGATGGCCAGCTGCTGCTCCTCGGTCTGGGCCTTCTTGAAGAGCCCCTTGGGCTTGAGGAGGTCGGCGAAGTAGGAGAGGGCGCCCGGCTGCTGGGTGGCGCCGAGGGCCCCGTAGACCTGCATGCGCTCCTTCAGGTCGCGCTTCTGGAACTCGTCGGACTTCACCAGCTTCAGGAGGGCCTGGTAGGCCTTCTGCTGGTCGTAGATGGGGAGCAGGCGGGCGGCCTGGATCCGCATCTGGGCGTTGTCGTCGTCGAGGCGCTCGGAGATGAGGGCCCGGCACTCCTCGGTGCGGGAGCGGGCGATGACGCCGAGGGCCTCGAGGCGGACCGCGAGGTTGGGGTTCTTCAGGGCCTGCCCGAACATCTGGATCTTGTTGGGCGCGTCGATGCGGTCGATGATGTACATCATGTCGCGCACGAGCTGGCTGCGCTCGGAGTTCAGCCGCGCGGCGAAGGGCTCGGGGGTCTCCTTGCCGATGGCGACCAGGGCGTCGCAGATGATGACCCGGTTCTCCTGGATCTCGATGGTGTCGAGGATGTCCAGCAGGGGCGGGATGACCGTGGCGTCGAGGACGTAGAGGTAGCGGAAGACCTCCTTGGGGTTCCTCGGCCGGCTCGTGTTCAGGATCTCGCCGATCTTCCGCAGCCGCTCCTCGTCACCCATCCGGCCGACGAAGTACTCGTGGGTCTGGTGGAAGAAGTCCCCGTGGGTGGGGTCGCGCTCGGCGGCCCGGAACTTGGTGAGGATCTGGTTGATGGAGGAGAAGTCCTCCTGGAGGAGCATCGCGTCGAGGAGCTGGAGGAAGACCTCGCGCACCGCCCGCTCGTCGCCCTGCTGCCCCGCCGACTCGGTGACCTTGAAGACGATGTTCACCAGCTTGGGGAGCATCCGCTCGCGCTCGTCGAGCTCGATCTCGGTCTGGAGGCGGGCGGCCAGCTCGTCCTCGCAGGGCTGGCCGGAGATGATGGCGCCGCGGATCTGCTCGACGTCGTCGATCTCCCGGTCGAGATCCTCGGCGGAGAGGCGGGCGAAGCGCAGGTAGTCCTTGGAGTCCGACTTGAGGCGCGAGTAGAGGTAGTTGACGATCTTGTCGACCTCGATCTCGACGTCGTCCTCCTCCATGTCGTCGATCTTGAAGCTGTCGACGACGACGTACTCGATGTCCTCGAACTGCGACTCCCACATCAGGGAGAGGGCGTTCTTGCCGAGGTAGTCGGCCGAGTTCAGGTTGGCCATGCAGATCTGAATCCAGGCCTGGAACTCGGGCATCGTCAGGGTGGGCCGGAAGATCAGCCGGCGCACGCCCTCCCGGTAGAACTTGTAGGGGATCGACTCGTTCTGGAAGGTCTCGCTGAAGACGTGCTGCTTGTTGAAGATGAAGCCCGAGGCCTCCACCGAGACCACCATCGGCCCGTAGGCCTCACCGTAGCGGTGGATCGCCTCCAGCGCCGGCTCGAGATACTCGGGGTGCCGGGCGGTGTTGTGCATGTAGATGCCGATGTTCTTGATGCCCTTCGCGATCTGCGAATAGGCCTCGTGCACGGCCCTGGTCTTGGCCTTCAGCGTGGCCTCGTCCGCCGACTCGGCGTCGACGGAGACCGCCGCCTGCCGCTGGGGCTGGACCGTCGTCTGCTGCTCGTGGAGGTCGACGTCGGAAAAGAGCTTGTCTAGGCTGGAGTCCGCCATGGGTGATCTTCGTCATACTATCCCTTTGACCGGGGCCGTGTCCCGCGAGGGCCGCTCCCGGGCCCGCAGCCGCCTCCCGGTCCTCCTGATCCCTCTCCTCCTCGCCGCCTGCTCGATCGGGCCGAAGCGGGGGCGCCCCTCGGACCAGCCGCCGGCCGTGGCCGAGGACGAGGTGCTGATCCTCGAGCCCAAGCTGCGCGGCGTGCCCCAGGAGGTGCTGCCGGACGTCCTGCGGGTGCTCGAGGGCGTGGTGGCCCGCGAGGGCCAGCGCGCGGTCCGCGAGGGCGAGCACGAGGCGCTGCGGGACGTGGAGAGCCGGGCCGCCCTGCGGGGCGACGGCAGCCCCGCAGCCCTGGGCGAGATGGCCTCTCACCTGCGGATCGGGCGGATCATCGACGGCTGGGTCGGGCAGAACGCCGATCGCTTCGTCTGGGTGCTCTCGGTGGTGGATCACGAAGGCGTTCGCCAGGGCGTGATCGGCGGCTCGGCGGCCCTGGACGACGAGGGGCGCTGGGCCCTGATGGCCCGCAGCGCCCGGGAGGTGCTCTTCCCCGGCAAGGCCCCCCTCGAGCCGGGGGCGGCCTGGCTGACCGAGCGCCTCGAGCAGCGGCGCGACGCCTGGCTCTGCCTGGGCGAGCACCTCCTCACGGCGGTGGTGCCCAGCGGGCGGGCGACCCTCGAGATCCGGATCGAGGACGACGGCCGCGCCTCCCAGGTCTCGGTGCTGGAGAGCAGCCTGGGCGATCGCAGCCTGGAGATCTGCCTGGAGGAGGCGGGGCGGGCGATCCGCCTGACGGGCACCAGGCCGGCCAAGGCCGAGCGGGTGCGCATCCCCGTGGTGCTCTCGACGGGGACCGGTCCGTAGTAGGCTGCGGGCGAGCCCCATGCTGACCACCGTCGAGAAAGTCCTCTTCCTGAAGTCGATCGATCTCTTCGCCCGGATCCCGGGCGAGGATCTGGCGCAGATCAGCGTGATCACCGAGGAGGTCACCTTCGAGGACGGCGAGGCGATCTTCGAGGAGGGCGAGCTGGGCGACGCGCTCTTCCTGGTCGTCTCGGGGAAGGTGAAGGTGCACAAGGGCAGCCGGGAGGTCGCGCGCCTCGGGGCCGGCGAGTGCTTCGGCGAGATGGCCATCCTCGACAGCGCGCCGCGCTCGGCCTCGGTGAGCGCCATCGACGACGTCGACTGCCTGAAGATCGCCCGCGAGGACTTCTACGACATCCTCGGCGAGAAGCCGGAGATCGCCCAGGGCATCATCCGGGTCCTCACGGCCCGGCTGCGGCGAACCCTGGACGACGTGGCAGGCTCGCGAGCTTCCTGACCAGGGGGCTGGGATCCTCGGCCAGGCGGTCGAGGACCCGCCGCGCCTCGGGCTCCTCGAGGTGGTGGCCCGCGACCCAGCCGGCGGTCTCCCGCACCAGCGGATCCGCGGCGTCGAGGAAGGGGAGCGCGCGCTGGCCCACCGCGGGATCGGTGGTGGCGGCGCGGTCCGAGAGGTAGCGCAGGGCGCAGGCGCAGACCCAGGGGGAGGGGTCGGCCAGCAGCTGCTCCAGGGCGTCGCTGGCCGGCAGCACCTCGAGCTCGAAGAGCCCCCGGCCCACCTCCAGCGTCTCCTCGACGGGGGTGTCGTCCACCAGGGGCAGGACGATGCCCCGGTGCTCCTTGGTCAGGGTGTTGTCGAGGACCTCCAGGGCGTTGGCGCGGATGGCGGGCACCTCGGAGGAGAGGCCGGCGTGGACCACCTCGATGGTCTTGGTCGGGTAGATCACGCCCAGGAGCAGGAAGATCCGCTCCCGGGAGAGCCCCGCGGTCTCCTCCAGCGCGGCGGCGAGGAGGCCGCCCTCGGCGAGGGCCCGTCCCCGCAGCTCGAGATCCTCGAGGCGCTGGAGGGCCTCGAAGGCGACTCGCGCCTCGCGGGAGAGCGCGCGCTCGATGGCGCCGCGCGGGGTCGCGAGGCCGGGGTGGCGGTAGAGGATCCGGTTGAGCGCCCGGCAGACCCGCGAGCGCAGCAGGCCGTCCACCTCGTCGAGGTGCCGGGCCAGGAGGTTGGCGGCCTCGACGGTGGCCAGGCGCCCGAGCACCGGGGGGATGTTGCGGCGGATGGCGATCTCCTCGCCGGAGTTGGCCAGCACCTTGGAGAGGGTGCGCTCGACCCCCGCGCCGTAGAGGGCCAGCGCGGTGATGGCCGCCGGCGCGGTCTCCTTCGAGCCGAGCTTGTAGATCAGCGGCAGGACCAGCTCCGGGCTGCGCATCTGCCCCGCCGACTCGATGGCGGCCAGGCGCACCCGCAGATCGGGATCTCCCAGGAGGCGGAGCACCGGCTGGTAGAAGTTGCGCACCCGGATGGCGCCCAGCACCCGCGCGCCGTGCCGGCGCAGGACGGGGTCCTCGTTCTCCAGCATGGCCTTGAGGGACTCGGCGGCCGCCAGCACCCCGTCGAGGCCGCCGAAGCGGATCATCCCGACCATCGCGGCGGCGCGGATCTCCGGGCTCTCGTCCTCCAGGAAGGGCTGCACCGCCCGGATGGCCTTCTCCCGTCCGATGGCGCAGTAGGCGGTGATGGCCTCGGCTCGCACCGTCTGCTCCGGATCCTCGACCCGGCGGAAGACCTCGGCGCCGTACTCGAGGGAGCCCCGGTGGGCCAGGTGGGCCAGCGCCCGGGTGCGGACCTCGGGGCTCTCGTGATCGAGGAGGCCCACGACCACCGGATCCCAGTCGTGCCTCTCCACGTGGCGGATCAGCTCGAGGGCGTTCTTCACCTCGCTGACGTCGTCGCTGCCCAGGGAGCGCACCAGGGCCTGGATGGTGGCGTCGTCGCTGATCCGCAGGGGGCTCTGCTCGAGGTCCAGGCGCCGGCGGCGCAGGGTCTCCAGCAGGGTCTTCACGTACTCGGAGCGGGTGCCCAGCACCAGGCCGATCCAGGCCACGCAGAGCACCGCCGAGGGGAGGGCGAGCCAGTGCACGTTGGCCTTGAGGGTCTCGAAGCTGCCCATCAGGAGGGCCAGGGTCAGCCCGGTCCCTCCGTAGGCCACGGGCTTGAGGATGCCGTCGATGAAGGCCTTGGCCTTCAGCCGGCTCTGGGCGGGCACCGGCAGGTAGAGGAGCTGGGTGGTGGCGTCGTTGACCGTGTAGCGGAAGACCGCGTCGCCGCCCTTGGCCAGGGCCGCGACCATCGCGCTCGGGAAGAGGAAGACCGCGGCGCTGCCCAGGCCCAGGGAGAAGGGCAGCAGCGAGAGGGCCGCCACGATGCCGAAGCGCTCGAGGAGGCGGCCGGTGACGAAGAGCTGGATGAAGAAGGAGAGCAGCCCGGTGAAGCCGTAGAGCAGGGCGAAGAAGGCCGTCAGCTCGTTCTTGTCGTAGGTGGCCCGGGCCAGGATCTTGAACTGGTAGTCCACCAGGGTGGTGACCACGAAGGTGAGCATCACCATCCCGGCGATGATCCGCAGGTGCTTCGAGGCGAAGATCCGGGCGCTGCCGCCGGCGAGGGCCGACTTCTTCTTCGTCCCCCCGGCGCCCCGCACCTGCGCGGCGAGGAGCTGCTGCCGGCCGCTGCGGCCGAGGAGGACGACCATCGCCGCGACCATCACCAGCGCGAGGGCCATCACGAAGAGCAGGTTCTCGGTGCCGAGGGTGGCGACCAGGGCGGCGGAGCCGAAGCCGACGATGATGTTGGCCAGCACGCCGCCGGCGCCGATGACGCCGAAGAGGCGCTTCGCCTCGCGGGTGTTGTGGACCGTGTTGGCGAAGGACCAGAACTGGATGATGAGCAGGCTGCCCATCACCTCCACCAGCACGTAGAGGAGGGCGAGGACCCCCGGGAGCTCCACGCCGATCGCCACCCGGGCGCAGAGGATGGCGCCCAGGAGGATGAGGGTCGTGGCGAGGATCAGCCGGTCGAGGCGGGTGCCCGCGGTGAGGCGCGAGTAGATCCAGGAGGCGGCCGAGACCGCGGCCGCGCTGGCCACGTACATCCAGGGCAGGAGCGCGGGATCGTAGCGGGTGAGGAAGAGGGAGGACGCGACGGTCCGCCCGATGATGATCACCCCGACGACGTTCAGCAGGTAGAAGAAGTGGAGGGCGGTGGCGCGGAGCTCGTGCGAGCGGATCTTGAGAACCGCGTATAGGAATCCCGTTGCTGACGACGCCATCTGGAGGCCGAGCCTAGCGCAAGCGCCAGCCTCAGAACACGCCTCCGAGCCCGGCGAAGGGTTCGGTGACCCCCGCGCCGGTCAGGCCGCGGGCCAGCCCCAGGCGCAGCTGCAGGGGCAGGAGGTAGCCCACCGTCAGCTCCAGGCGCAGCTCGGCGCCCACCCCGACCCCCGGGGTGCCGCCCTGGAAGACCCCCGGGAGATCGTCGGCGGTGCCCACGTCGAGGAAGAGGGCGCCGGTGATCCGCCGCAGGAAGAGGGGGAGGAAGCCCTTGCCGCGATCGATCTCCCAGATCGGGAAGCGGTACTCGCTGCTGGTGGCCAGCAGGGCGTCGCCGGCGAAGGCCCCCGAGGGGTAGCCGCGCAGCACCGTCAGGGGCAGGGAGCCCCCGATCAGCGCGGCCTGGAAGGGGTCCTGGAGGCCCGGGCCGCCCAGGAGGTAGCGGCTGCGCCCGCTGCCGCCGCCGAGGGTGACGCTCGCCCGCCCCCGGAAGGCCAGGACGTGGCGGCGGGCGAAGGGCAGGGGCTGGAAGGCGAAGAGGTAGAGGGTCAGGTCGAGGGAGTCGCTGGCCGAGCCGAGCAGGCGGGAAGAGAGGCCCGCCTGCACGGTGAGGCGCACCCCCTCCTCGGCGGAGATGCTCTCGGCGAAGGCGTGGATCGTGGAGGCGGTCCAGCTGAAGGAGAGCTGGTTGAGCCAGATGCTCTCGGGCAGGAGGTAGGGGAGCTCGCCCGCCCAGGGGCCGGGGACCGCCTCCAGCACCGCGAGGCGGCGCAGGTCGAGGTTCAGGCCCAGGCCCTGGAAGCGATCGTAGTGGGCGTCCTCGAGGGAGAGGGAGAGGGAGAGCCCGCTGACCCGCTGCTGGAAGTAGAGGCGGCCGGCGGGGCGGGGCGTGCTCGCGGCGAGGCCGAGGTAGGAGTGGGAGGAGACCTCGAGGGAGGGCACCGAGCCGGCGTGGCGGTAGGCGAGGGAGTAGCCCGGCTCGAGGCTCGTGGTGCCCAGCCAGATCGAGGCGCCCCAGGCGTGCTTGCCGACGACGTCGGCGCCGCCGGTGACCACGCCGAGGGTGGCGCCGAGGGCGTCCCCGCCGAGGCTGGGGATCCAGTAGTGCGGGCGCAGGGTGGCCAGGGGCCGGTAGGGCCGCACGGGGTGGACCCGGGGCCGGGAGACGAAGCGGCTCGGCCGCGCCGGGGGGCCGGGGGCCGCCGGTGGCGCGTCCTCCTCGGGGGCGAGCGCGGCCAGGGCCTCGGCGTCGAGCGGGAGGCGGTAGATGTCGTAGCCCTCCCGGGTGTAGCCGATGTAGGCCAGGCTCTCGCCGTCCGGGAAGTAGCGGGGCTCGAAGGCGCCGGTGCGCACCCGGGTGAGGCGGCGGGGGACCGAGAGGGGCGCCTCGAGGGGGAGGGCGAAGAGGTCGAAGATGCCCTCCCGATCCGCGCTGTAGATCAGGAAGCGGTGGTCGGGGGAGAAGGCCGGGTGGATCTCGTCCTCGGGGCTCGCGGCGAGGAGCTGCAGGGCATCCTCGCCGACCGGCCCGGCGTCCGGCGCGGCGGACTCCCGGGCCTCGCCCTCGGCGTCGGGCGGGAGGGAGAGGAGGCCCACGTCCCAGCTGCCGCCGAGGGGGTGGAGGGCGAGGGCGAGGTGATCCCCCTCCGGACAGAAGACGATCCGGTCGAGGGGGGTCCCCGGGCGCGCGAAGATCCGGCGAGGGGGGCCGAGTCGAACCACCGGGGCGCTGCCCTCGGCCGCCGCCGGGGGCGGCAGGTGCAGGCTCGCCAGGTAGACCGCCATCTCGCCTCGCCGCTGGGCGATCCAGGCGACCCGGTCGCCCGCCGGCGAGACGGCCAGGTGCGTGGCCCTCATCCCGGCGGTGAGGCGGAGCCCCTCGGGCTGCAGCGCCGTGCCCTCCTCGCCGAGGGGGGCGACGAAGAGATCGGTGGTGAACTGGAAGGTCTGATGATCCTCCCGCGCCAGGTAGAGGAGGGTCTCGCCGTGGGGCGCGGGCGCGAGGTCCGAGAGCCCCGACTGCCGGCGCAGGCGGAGGGCCTCGCGGGTCCGGGGGCTCCAGCGGTAGACCCCCGGGAAGTCCTCGCCGTTCGAGGCCTGGAAGAGCACGCTGCCGTCCCCCATCGGGCGCGGCGAGCCCACGACCCGGCCCAGCCGGGTCAGGCGGCGGCCCTCCCGGCGCCCCCGGGCCTCGACCTCCGCGAGCCGCTCGAGGTGCCGCGCGGTCTCCTTGCGCCGCCAGGTCTCGTAGTGCTCCTCCATCCCGACCCCGGTGGTGGCCTCGGCCGAGAGGTTGTAGGCGAAGGGCAGCACCCGCCCGGCGTAGTCGGTGGTCATCCGTGCCGTGGCCGCCTCGCCGGACTCCTGGAGGATCGACTCCCAGACCCGGCCTCCGTAGATCCAGAGCAGGCCCGGCCCGGGCCACTCGGTGGGGCCGGCGTTCATCCGCCCGAGGGGCCAGAGCTCGCCTCGCCCGCGCTCCTCGTCGATGAGCTGGGTCCGCAGGAGCATGTCCACCCGGGCGCTGCGGTTGCGGCCCTTGCCCGAGAGCTGGCTCTCGTGGCGGGTGGCGACCCCCTCGACGATCCAGCCGGGCTGGTAGCCGTTGGGGGAGAAGAGGGGCCCGAAGATCCGGTTGCCCAGGGCCGGCAGCCCCTCGGTGTGATCGAGGTGGAGGACGTGCACGTACTCGTGCACCAGCAGCAGCCAGAGGTAGTCGTCGTAGTGGCCGAGGCTGCTGTCGGGGCCCGGCGGCGTGAGCCGGGCGTGGAGCTGGGGGAAGGGGAAGGAGGTCGCCATCCCGTTGGGGTCCTCGTGCTGATCGGTGAGGACCACCTCGGTGCGCCGCGCGGGGCGGTGGTTCAGGAGGGGGACCAGCTGGCGGTGCGCCTCCTCCAGCCGCTCGGCGGCCGCGACCGCCTGCGCGTAGGCGCCGTCGGGGAAGTGGATCAGGAAGTGCGGCGTCTCGAGGGTCCGCCAGACCAGCCGCGGATCCGGGGCGCCCTCGGCCGGGGTGCCCGGCAGCAGCAGCGCCGTGGCCAGCAGGAGGAGGAGGGCGCCGCGGCGCAGGTGGGCGAGGAGGGGCACGTCGATCTCGAAGACTACCAGCCACCGGGATCCCCCGGGGACCACCCGAAAGAGGTGCGCTGGCGGCGCGATTATGGGAATCTCCGCGGCTTCCATGGCCCGCAGCAGCACGCCCATCGAAGAGAAGCCCCGGGAGCCGGTGCCGGTCGATCGGACCCCCGAGGACCTGCAGCGGACGGGGAAGCTCACCCCGATGCTCCAGCAGTACCTGGAGCTGAAGGCGACCCACCAGGACTGCCTGCTCCTCTTCCGCCTGGGCGACTTCTACGAGTGCTTCTTCCAGGACGCGGTGCAGGCCTCCGAGATCCTGGACATCACCCTGACCGCCCGGGGCAAGGGGGAGGACCGCTTCCCCATGGCGGGCATCCCCCACCACGCCTCCCGGGGGTACATCGCCCGGCTGATCGAGGCCGGCCGCAAGGTCGCCATCGCCGACCAGGTCGAGGACGCCGCCGAGGCCAAGGGCCTGGTGAAGCGCGACGTGGTGCGGGTGATCACGCCGGGGGTGGTGCTCGACGAGGACGTCCTGGAGGGCAGCGACGAGCGGCTCCTGGGGACGGTCGTCCCGGCCGGCAGCGCCGGCGAGGGCTTCGCCCTGGCCCTGCTGGAGATCTCCACCGGCGCCCTGCGCGCCACCGAGCTGCCCGGCCGGCAGGCCCTCGCCGAGGAGCTCGCCCGCTGCGGCGCCCGCGAGCTCCTCCTGGCGCCGGAGCTCTGCGCCGGGTCCCGGGAGGAGGGGCCCTCGCCCCTCGAGCGCCTGGCCGCGGACGCCCTGCGGGAGGCCACCCTCGCCCCCGGCGCCGACGCCCACTTCGGTCCGAAGCGGGCCCGCAAGGAGCTCGAGGAGCACTTCGGGGTGGCCTCGCTGGAGGGCTTCGGCGTACCCGCGGGCAAGGCGGGGGAGCCCCTCTGCCGGGCGGTGGCCGCGGCCCTGCGCTACGTGGAGGCCACCCAGAAGCGAAAGGCCACCCACGTCGATCGCCTGACGGTCTACTCGCCCGAGGGCGGCCTCACCCTCGACGCCACCAGCCGGGCGAACCTGGAGGTGGTGCGCACCCTGCGGGACGGCAAGCGCAAGGGCTCCCTCCTGGGCCTGATCGATCGCACCGTGAGCGCGGTGGGGGGGCGGACCCTCACCGCCTGGCTGCTCCACCCCCTGGGAGAGATCCCGGCCATCGACGCCCGCCTCGACGCGGTCGCCCACCTCCACGCCTCCGGCGGGCTGCGGGAGGAGCTGCAGGCCCACCTCACCGGCCTGCCGGATCTCGAGCGGGTGCTCGCCCGCCTCTCCCTCGGCCAGGGCAGCGGGCGGGATCTGAAGGCCGTGGAGCGCGCCCTCGAGCGCCTGCCCGCCCTGGCGGCGGCCCTCGCCGGGGACGAGCTGCCCCTGGCCCTGCGGGAGTGCGGGGAAGAGCTGGGCGCCCTCGACGCGCTCCACGCCCACCTCGCCGCGGCGCTGGTGGACGAGATGCCGGCCACCCTCACCGAGGGCGGGATCTTCCGGAAGGGCTACAACCCCGATCTCGACGAGATCCTGGAGCTGGGCCGCAGCGGGAAGCAGTACCTCCTCGATCTGGAGACCCGCGAGCGGGAGCGCACCGGCATCGGCTCGCTGAAGGTCCGCTACAACCGGGTCTTCGGCTACTACATCGAGATCGGCCGGGCGAAGGCACAGGAGGTCCCCGCGGACTACGTGCGCCGCCAGACGATGAAGAACAACGAGCGCTTCATCACCGAGGAGCTGCAGCAGTACGAGGCGAAGGTCCTCTCGGCGGACGAGCGCCGCAAGGCCCTGGAGCGGGAGCTCTTCGAGGCGCTGCGCGAGGAGGTGGTGTCGCAGGGTGGGGTGATCGGCCGGATCGCCCGGCGCCTCGGCCGCCTCGACGCGCTCCTCTCCCTCGCCCGGGTCGCGGTCGAGCAGCGCTGGGTGCGCCCGGTGGTGGACACCTCCCGGGACCTGGTGGTCGAGGGGGGGCGGCACCCGGTCATCGAGGACGCCCTGCGGCAGATGGGGGGCGAGGCCTACGTCCCCGGCGATCTGCGCCTCGACGACGAGCACACCCTCCTGGTGATCACGGGCCCCAACATGGCGGGCAAGTCGACCGTCATGCGCAAGGCGGCCATCCTCACCCTCCTGGCGCAGGCGGGCTCCTTCGTCCCGGCGCGCTCCGCCCGGGTGGGGCTGACCGACCGGATCTTCACCCGGGTGGGGGCGAGCGACGATCTCTCCCGCGGGCAGTCGACCTTCATGGTCGAGATGAACCAGACCGCGGCCATCCTCCACCACGCGACGGATCGCTCCCTGGTGATCCTCGACGAGATCGGCCGGGGGACCTCGACCTTCGACGGCCTCTCCATCGCCTGGGCCGTGGCCGAGCACCTCCACGACGTCTCGGGGGCCCGGACCCTCTTCGCGACGCACTACCACGAGCTCGCCGACCTCGCGAAGGAGCGGCCGCGGGTGGCGAACTACACGATGGCCGTGCGGGAGTGGAACGAGAAGGTGATCTTCCTGCGCACCCTGATCCCGGGCGCGGCCAGCCGCTCCTACGGGATCCAGGTGGCCCGCCTGGCGGGGCTGCCCCGGGAGGTCCTCGAGCGGGCCGCCGCGATCCTCGCCGGCCTCGAGGCCTCGGAGCTCGACAGCCTGGGCCGCCCGGCCTTCGCCCACGGTGACCGGGAGCCGCAGGGCAGGGGACAGCTGGCCCTCTTTGGCGCGGCGCCGCGAGCCCCCTCCGAGGTCGAGAAGCTCCTGGCCGAGATCGACCCCGACGCGCTGACGCCGCGGGAGGCCCAGGGGCTGCTCTACCGCCTCGTCGAGCTCCTCTCGAAGGCGACGTAATCCCGCCTTCCGTCAACTCCGGGAGGGCGCGCCCGGAAAGTTGACCGGATCGGTTTCCCGGGTACTCTGCCGCCGTGTCAGGCCAGATCGCCAGGATGCTCGAGATCGATCGGGACCGCCCCAACCACCGCAGGATCGCCCAGGCGGTCGAGCTGCTCCGGGAGGGGAAGCTGGTGGCTTACCCCACCGACGTGAACTACGGCATCGGCTGCGACCTGCACTCGAAGCGAGCCGTCGAGCGCCTGCGGGGTCTGCGGGGCCTCGACGCCAAGAAGCGCCTGACCTTCCTCTGCGAGGACCTCTCGCAGGCCTCGCGCTACGCCCGCATCGACGACGTCGCCTTCAAGCTGATGCGGAGGCTCACCCCCGGCCCCTACACCTTCATCCTCGAGGCCACCCGCGAGGTGCCCAAGGTGGTCGCGACCAAGCAGAAGTCGGTCGGGGTGCGGATCGTCGAGTCCGCGGCCGTCCTGGCGATGGTGCAGCAGCTCGGCCACCCGGTGCTCAACACCACCGCGGCGGACGTCGACGGCGCGCCCCTCGGTGATCCCCGCCTGCTGCGCGACGAGCTCGGGCACGGGATCGATCTGATTCTGGACTGTGGCCTCAACCTCCTGGAGAGCACCACCGTGGTGGATCTCCAGGGGGAGCAGCCGGAGGTGATCCGGGTGGGGGCTGGCCCCGTGGAGGATCTCTAGATGGACCTGCTGTTGGACCGCTATCTCGCCTTCATCCGCATGGAGAAGGGCCTCTCGCAGAACACGATCGAGGCCTACGCCCGGGATCTCGGCCGCTACCTCGAGCGGCTCGCGGAGTCCGGCATCGAGGCCCCCGCGGCCGTCCGCCGGGAGCAGATCCTCGACCACCTGCGCTCCCTCCACCAGGCCGGGCTCTCGCCGCGCTCGCAGGCGCGGGCGCTGGCGGCCATCCGCACCTTTCACCGCTACCTGGTGCGGGAGCGGGTCTGCGAGAACGACCCCACCGCGGATCTGACCACCCCCCGGACGGTCAAGCGGCTGCCCAACTTCCTGACCCTCGAGGAGGTGGACCGGCTGCTCCAGGCCCCCCCGGTGACCACCCCGGCCGGCGCCCGGGACCGGGCGATGCTCGAGGTGCTCTACGCCGCGGGCCTGCGGGTGAGCGAGCTCTGTGGCCTCGAGGTCGAGGACGCGAACCTCGAGGTGGGCTTCGTCCTGGTCCGGGGCAAGGGCGACAAGGAGCGGGTCGTCCCGCTGGGGCGCTCGGCCATCTCCTGGCTGCACCGCTACCTCGACGGCCCCCGGGAGGAGATCCTGCGCGGCCGCACCTGCCGCAGCCTCTTCCCCTCCAACCGGGCGAGGGCGATGACCCGCCAGGCCTTCTGGAAGAACATCAAGAAGTACGCCCGGGTCGCCGGCATCGAGAAGGAGATCAGCCCGCACAAGCTGCGCCACTCCTTCGCCACCCACCTGCTGGAGGGTGGGGCGGACCTGCGCTCGGTGCAGTCCATGCTCGGCCACGCGGATCTGGCGACCACCGAGATCTACACCCACGTGGACAGCGAGCGGCTGCGCCGCCTCTACGAAGAGCACCACCCCCGGGCCTAGGGCAAGAGCCCTGTCCTGGCTGACCTTTGCGGTCCGCCCGTGGTAGACAGACGGCTTCATGCAAAGCCGAGAGATCGCTGACGAGAACGCCGTCGCCGCCCCGGAAGAGGGCGGCACGCCGGGGGCGCCGGGGGGACTGCAGGTGCCAAGTGACCTGCGCCTGAACGTCCAGCTCCCCATCTTCGAGGGTCCCCTGGACCTGCTCCTCCACCTGGTGCGGGAGCACAAGCTCGACATCCTCGACATCCCCATCTCCTTCATCACCGACCGCTACGTCGAGATGCTGGAGAAGATGCAGGAGCTGAACCTGGACGTGGCCGGCGAGTACCTGCTGATGGCCGCCACCCTGGCGCACATCAAGAGCCGGATGCTCCTGCCGCGGCCGGAGCCGGAGGCCGAAGACGAGGAGGAGGAGGGGGATCCCCGCAACGACCTCGTCCGGCGGCTGCTCGCCTACCAGAAGTACCGGGAGGCCGCGAACATGCTCTCCCGGCAGGACCTGCTGGGCCGGGACGTCTTCGCCCGCACCAGCACCCCGGGCCCGCTCCCGCTGGATCCCGGCGAGCTCGGGCTGCGCGAGGTGAGCGTCTTCAAGCTCATCGAGGGCCTCGACTCCGTCCTCAAGCGCGTGCGCCCCGAGGTGGCCCACGAGGTGATGCGGGAGGAGGTCTCGGTGGCCGACCGGATCTCCAGCCTCGTCGAGCGCCTGCGCGAGGAGCGGAACCTCAGTTTCCTGGCGCTCTTCGACGACGCCACCACCCAGACCCGGATCATCGCGACCTTCCTCGCCCTGCTGGAGATGGCCAAGCTGGGCCTCGCCCGCATCCAGCAGGCCGTCGAGGGGGAGGAGAACGCCGGCGAGATCTTCATCGCCGCAGCCGAGGGGCTCCTCGATCGCGACGACGTCACCCCCACCTCCGTGGACGAATACCGTTGAGCACGAAGTCAGAGAGCGCCACCGCCGTGGTGGAAGAGAAGCTCGAGGAGCAGCAGGACGCCGCCGCGCCCGAGGCGAAGAGCGAGGTCGAGGCTGCGCCCGAGGTCGAGGCGGAGGCCGTGCCGGCGGTCGAGGCGGAGGCGGAGCCCGAGGTCGAGGCGGAGGTCGCGGCTGAAGCTGAGGCTGAAGCTGAGGCTGAAGCTGAGGCTGAAGCTGAGGCGGAGCCGGAGGCTGACGCTGAGGCGGAGGCGGAAGACGGGTCCGAGGCGGACGAGCTGGATTCCTCCGACGAGGAGTCCGATGGGGAGTCCGATGAGCCCGGAAAGCCGGACGCCGCGGAGCGGCTGGCCGCGGCGGCGGAGCGGATGAGCGACGAGGAGGTGAAGAACACCCTCGAGTCGCTCCTCCTGGTCGCCGACAAGCCGCTGACCGCCCAGCGCATCCGCGAGGTCACCGGCCTGACGCCGACCCGGATCCGCGAGGGCTTCGAGACCCTCGGGGGCATCTACCGGGACGGGGTCTGCGGCATCGTCCTCCACGAGGTCGCCGGAGGGTGGCAGCTGCGGACCTGCGCCTCGACCGCCTCCGCGGTGAAGCGCCTCCTGCAGGTGAAGCCCCACCGGCTCACCCGGGCGGCCCTCGAGACCCTCTCCATCGTCGCCTACCGCCAGCCGGTGACCCGGCCCGAGGTCGAGGAGATCCGGGGCGTCGACTCCGGTGCGGTGATGCGGGCCCTCCTCGAGCGGGATCTGGTCCAGGTCATCGGCAAGAAGGAGGAGCCCGGCCGGCCCCTCCTCTATGGCACCACCCGGGCCTTCCTCGAGTTCTTCGACCTGAAGGACCTGGCCTCCCTGCCGACCCTGCGCGAGTTCCACGCCCTCGACGAGGAGCACGAGCGGATCGTCGAGGAGCGCTACCCGGAGGAGGAGCATCCCCAGGCGATCCTCGACGACCTCGGCGACGAGTCTCCCCTCGAGGAGCACCGCAGCGAGGACGAGGACGCCCTCGATGCGCTCGACGACGCCCTGCGCGACACCCGCCGGCGGGATCGGGCCCTGCGACGGGTCCTCACCCCGAACGATCCGGAGCCGGAGCTTCCCGAGGACGAGGAGGCGGGGGAGGGCGAGCTGGCCGAGGCCGAGGCCGCGCCGCCGCCCGAGAGCCCGCCGGAGGAGAGCGTGTAGATGAGCGGCCGGGACGACGAGCAGCGTGAGGGCGAGCGAGGGGAGCGCCTGCAGAAGGTGCTCGCCCGGGCCGGAGTAGCCTCTCGGCGCAGCTCCGAAAAGCTCATCATTTCCGGCAAGGTCACGGTGAACGGTGAGGTGGTTCGTGAGCTTGGGTCGCGGGTCGCGCCGGGCGACGAGGTCCGGGTCGAGGGGACGCGGATCTCGGCCGAGGGCCACCGCTACTACCTCCTGTACAAGCCCCGCGGGATGGTCACCACCCTCAGCGATCCCGAGGGCCGCCCCTGCGTGGGAGAGCTCTGCGCCGACCTCCCGGTGCGGGTCTTCCCCGTCGGCCGCCTCGACTTCGACGGCGAGGGGCTGCTGCTGCTGACCAACGACGGCGCGCTCGCCGAGAAGGCGATGCACCCGCGCTTCCACGTCCCTCGCATCTACGAGGTGAAGGTCCGCGGCGTCCCGGGCCCCGACGCCCTCGAGCGGATGGTGGCCGGCGTGCGCCTCGACGACGGCCGCGCGCGGGCGCTGGAGGCGAGCCTGCTCCGGCGCACGAAGACCAACACCTGGGTGAAGGTGGTGGTCGCCGAGGGGCGGCAGCACCTGGTCAAGCGCCTCTGCGCGGCGGTGGGCCACCCGGTGCAGCGCCTGAAGCGGGTGCAGGTCGGCGAGCTGGCCCTGGGCGAGCTGAAGCCCGGACAGGTCCGGGAGATCAGCGCCGCGCAGGCCGGGATGGCCACCCTCGAGGGGACCGTGGGCCCGGCGGGTCCGAGGCCCGGACCGCGGCCGGACTCCGGACCGGCCTCGAGAGCGGCGCCCAGGCCGGCCGGCAAGGAGAGCAGGCTGCCCACCTCGAGGGGCGGCCCGAAGCCGGCGCCCCGGCCGGCCGGCAAGGCGAGCAAGCGGCCCGCCGCGAAGGGCGGCTCGAAGCCGGCGCCCCGGCCGGCCGGCAAGGCGGGCCAGAAGCCCGCCTCGAAGAGCGGCGCGAAGCCGGCCTCGAAGCCCCGGCGACCGGGCGGAAAGGGGCGGGGGCTGCGGGGCCTGACCACGGTGCTCTTCCTGCTCCTGGCGAGCCAGCTCAGCGCCTGCGCCGACGACGTGGCGAGCGCCAGCAAGAAGCTCTCCGAGGACGGCTCGGCCCTGATCCGCGCCGCGGCCGCGGAGCGCCTCGGCGAGCTCGGCGGCGCGGAGGCCCTGCGGGTGCTGACCGCCGAGGGCCTGAAGGACGACGCGCCGCGGGTGCGCGCGGCCTCGATCCGCGCCCTGGAGAAGCAGAACAACGCCCGCCTGATCGACCTCTTCGGCGACCTCCTCTTCGATCCGGCGGCCGAGGTGCAGCTCGCCGCGGCCCAGGCCCTGGCGGCCCGGGGCGACGCGCGCTCGCGGCGGACCCTCGAGCTGGCCTACGGGCGGGCGCCCCTGGACAGCCGCCTGGCCATCGCCGCGGCCCTCACCGGGGCCGGGGTGGAGCCCGAGCGGGCGATCGCCGAGTGGTCCGAGCGGCAGCTCAACAGCCTGCTGGCCGCCGTGCGCTCCGACTCCGTGGCCGAGCGCATGGGCGCGGCCGAGCAGCTCGGGCGCTCGGGCACCCCCGAGGCCGTGGCCGCCCTGATGCCGATGCTCGCGGACCGCAGCGTGGGGGTCGCCGCCTCCGCCGCCCGCGGGCTGGGCTGGGCGGGTGATCCGCGGGCGGTGAGCCTCCTCGCCGCGCTGCTGGACGAGCCCTATCCGGTGCTGCGGCGGGACGCCGCCCAGGCCCTCCGGCGCATCGGGAGCCTCGAGGCCCTCCCGGCCCTGGCCGCCGCGGTGAAGGCCGTGGACGACCCCACGGCGGTGGTCTACGTGCAGGCCATCCGGGCGCTCTCGGGCGGCGCGGAGGGGGACGAGAGCGACGGCGCCGAGGCCCTCTGCCAGGCGCTCCTCGACGCTCCGGGGCCCCGCTCGGCGACCCTCGCCGCGCAGACCCTCGTCCAGCGAGGAGGGAGCTGCGACGCGGCGGCCGCGCTCCACGCCCGCCTCGGCGGCAGGGACGCCAACCTCCACGCGGCCCTGGCTGCCATCGAGTCGCTCCGCGGGGCGGGGATGGACGCCCGGCAGCTCGCGCGCGTCGCGGACCTCCTCGAGGACGACGATCCCCGGGTGGTGGGAGAGGCCCTCGCCGCCCTGGCCGCCACCGAGCCCGAGCAGCGGGCCGAGCAGGCGCGCCAGACCCTGGCCGAGCTGCTCGAGGGGCAGCGCCTGGCCCGGGAGGAGTGGGTCCCCGGGACCCTGCCGACCCGCAACGCCTGGGCGGTCTCCGAAGAGGAGCTCGAGGCTCACCGGGAGCAGGAGACCACCTTCGACGACGCCTACTCCCTGGTCGGGATGGAGACCGGCGCGAACTACCGCAAGCGCTTCGACGAGCTGATCGATCGGGTCGCCGTCCTGCGCGCCGAGCGAGAGGCCGACGAGGCCGCCCGCAAGGGGCTGGGCGTGGTCGACGTGGACAGCGTCGCGGCCCGGAACCGCGAGGCCCTCACCGGTGACGTGGTCGCCTCGCGGGTCGAGCTGGTCGACGATCGGCCGCCCGAGCTGGAGGCGCGGCTCGCGGCCGCCTGCCGGGCGGTGGGCTGGGCCGGCTCTCCCGCCGACGCCCCGGCCCTGGTCGAGGCCCTGCGGACGAACGGCCCGGAGGTCCAGCGCGCCGCCGCCGAGGCCCTGGAGCGGCTGGGCCCGGAGGTGGCGCCCGCCGTGATGCCGGTCCTGGAGGTGGTGGTCACCACCGAGGTGATGGCGCCCCTGGCGCGGCTCCTGGACGCCGCGAAGACCCCGGCGGCCGAGCTGGCGGCCCTCCTGCCCCGGGTGCAGGAGACCGGCCGCGCGCCGCTGCTGGAGACCCTCGGCAACCGGGGCGGCAACGAGGCGGAGGCCCTGCTGATCGAGGCCCTCGGCTCGACCGTCACCGCTGGCGCCGCCGCGACCGCGCTGGGCCACCTGGGGACCCCCGCCGGCCTGGCCGCGCTGGAGCAGCACGTGCGGGACGAGCACAGCCGGGGCCGGGTCCAGGCCTTCCGGGCGCTCGCCGCGAGGGGCTCGACCCCGGAGCGGGCCGAGACCCTGGGCCAGGGCCTGCACGATCGGGATCCGGAGGTCCGCGGCGTGGCGGCCGCCGCGCTGGCCGGCCGCCAGGGACCCACGCAGGTCTGGGTCGATGCACTGCGCAAGGACTATGACATCATGGTCCGGCGGGCTCTCGAGGAGGAGGGTGCGCGCCGGGACGAGGAGGGGAGCACCCCGTGACAGTCGACACCAACCGGGCGAGGAAGCTGAAGGACAAGGCCGTCCGCTTCTACGCCAAGGGCAAATACGACAAGGCCCTGATCGCCTACATGGAGGTGGTCAAGGCCGACCCGAGGGATCTCTCCAGCCGGCTGCGGCTGGGTGATCTCTACAAGCGGCTGGGGGAGAGCGAGAAGGCGATCCGGGTCTACGGGGAGGTCGCCGACTTCTACGCCAAGGACGGCTTCCTCCTGAAGGCCATCGCGGCCTGCAAGCTGATCCTGGAGGTGGACGCGGGCCACACCGACACCCAGTCGCTCCTCGCCGAGCTCTACGCCAGCAAGTACGGCAAGCCGATGCCCGCCGCCGCCGCGCCTGCCGCGCCGGCGCCCGCTGCTGCGCCCGCGCCTGCGCCTGCGCCTGCGCCGGCCGCCGCGGCGCCGGTGCCGGTCCCCGCGCCGGCCCCCGCCGCGTACGAGTCGCTCGATCCTCCAATGGAGGCCCTCGATCCCCCGATGGAGCTCGCCGACGAGGTCGCGCCCAGCTTCGGCGAGATCGAGCTGGAGGTCGGCGGCGAGGACGACGACGAGGACGAGATCCTCATCGATCTCGACGCCCTCGGCGACGAGGAGATCGATGTCTCCGAGGTCGAGCCGCCCCCGATGATCGCGGCGCCGGCCCCCAAGGAGCTGCCGACGATCCCGCTCTTCTCCGATCTGCCCCAGGACGCCTTCATCACCCTGATGGAGCGGATGACCCTGCGCCGGCTGATGCCCGGCGACGTGGTGATCCGGCAGGGAGAGACCGGCGACTCCTTCTTCGTGGTCGTCGGTGGCACCCTCAAGGTCTACCGGGAGGTGGACGGGCAGGCGATCGAGCTGGCCCGCCTCGGCGACGGCCACTTCTTCGGCGAGATGGCCCTGCTCTCCGAGGATCCGCGCTCGGCCACCGTCGAGGCGGTCGACGAGGCCGAGGTCTTCGAGCTCTCGGCCGGGCTCCTCACCGAGCTCACCGGCCGCTTCCCCTCGGTGGAGGAGGCCCTCCAGCGCTTCTACCGTCAGCGCCTGGTGACCAACACCCTGGCCTCCTCGCCGCTCTTCCGGCCCTTCGACAAGGAGCAGCGCCGGGAGCTCCTCGGCCGCTTCACGGCCCTCGAGGTCCCGCCGGGCGAGGTCGTGGTGGAGGAGGGGAAGCAGTCCGAGGGCATCTACCTGCTCGTCGTGGGGGAGGTCGCCGTGACCCGGGGCACGGGCTTCGAGGAGGTCACCCTGGCGCGCCTGACCCAGGGGCAGATCTTCGGCGAGATGAGCCTCATCAACGGCACCGCCGCCGGGGCCACCGTCCGGGCCATCCGGCCCTGCACCATCCTGCGCCTCCCCGAGACGGCCTTCCGGGAGCTGATGATGACCCACCCCCAGATCCTGGAGGTGGCGAGCGAGCTCACCGCCGAGCGCGAGCGGCAGAACGCCGCCCTCACCGGGGGCGGCGGCATGGAGATCGACGAGGACGGGCTCCTGCTCTTCTGATCCGGGGGGGAGGTCCTCTCCTCCCGGGAGGGTGGATTTCTTGCCGGGTGGGGTCTGGCAAGCCTAATCTCGCCGCAGATGAGCACCGGACAGCCAAAGCTGCGTCTGGGCGAGCTGCTGATCGCCGCAGGCGTCCTGGACGAGACCCACCTCAACGCCGCCCTCGCCGAGCAGCGCAAGTGGGGCGGCAAGCTCGGCCGCGTCCTGGTGGACATGAAGCTGGTCTCCGAGGACCTGATGGTGAAGGCCCTCTCCCGCCAGCTGGGGCTGCCGCGCATCGATCTCGACACCCAGCAGCTGCCCCAGGCGGTCACCCAGGTCCTGGGCGTCGACGTCTGCGAGCGCTACGGGGTCTTCCCGGTGGGCGTCGATCGTCAGCGCCGGGCCATCCAGATCGCCGCCGCGGATCCCACGAACTACGAGGCCCTCGACGAGGTCGCCTTCCGGACGAACCTGAAGGTGGAGCCGGTGGTGGCGACGGCCAGCTCGGTGGACCGGGCGATCCGCCGCTACTACTACGGCGAGAACCCCCGGATCGGGCCGAGCGCGACCCTGGACCCCTCCACCTACGGGCTGGAGGGGGGCCGGATGATCGACATGGACGACGAGTCCGAGACCGATCCCGGCTCGGCGTCCCCGCCGGCGCCTGCCGCCGTGCGCGGCGTCGCGGCCGACGCGATCCCCGCCGGGCTGGCGGAGCTCTCCAGCCGGATCGAGTCCCTCGAGCAGACCCTCACGGCCGAGGTCCGCGCGCTGCGCGCCCTGGTCGAGCTCCTGGTGGAGCAGGGGACGATCGACCGGGACACCTATCTGGCGAAGGTCCGCCGGGGCTGATCCGGCGGACCCTCCGGGACACGGCCCGGGCTGCTACTCGGCAGCCTCCTCGGCGGCGCCCTCCTCGGCCGGGGCCTCCTCCTCGGGGGCCGGGTCGAGCTTGGCGGCCTCGGCGGCCTCGGCCTCGGTGAGCGGGGCCAGGCGCTTCATCTGGTAGGCCGCGGTGCCGTCCTTCTTGAAGGTGACCACGCCGGCCATGCCCGTGGACTCGCTGCCGTCGTTCATCATCCAGCGGATGGCGTCGGCCGGACCCACGTTCAGGTAGAGGCTCTTCACGAAGCTCTTCTCGGCGATCTTCTCGGCGCCGGCGAGGTTGGTGGCCTGGCCGCCCGCCTCGTGGATGTTGCCGAAGAGGCCGAAGGCGATCTTGCCCTTCTCGATCAGGCCGTTGAGGTTGGCGTCGCCCACGTTGCCCGCGTCGGTGGCCACGTCGATGGCGGTCTTGGTGGTGCCGCGCGGCGGGCCGTGGGAGACGAGCACCCGGTTGCCCTCGGTCTCGGAGGCCAGCTTCTCGATCGCGGCCAGATCCTCGGTGTGGTAGAGGCAGCCGTCCTCGGCGTGGATGAAGCGGGCGTCGTGGTAGCCGGGGACGCTGAAGAAGGTCGCCTCGGGGAAGCTGACCTGCCGGCGCTTGTTCAGGCTGAAGATGTTGGGGTGCTTGGCCTGCGCGGCGGTGACGCCGTCGGCGAAGATGGTCTTGGCCTCGCGGTTGCCGACGATGGCGAAGACCGGCCAGCCCGGCGCCGCCAGGCGCTCGAGGACCCGCACGATCCCGGCCTCGGTCTCGGCGGTGTCGCCGGTCATCATCACGGCCTCGACCTTCTGCTCCTGGAACCACTTCACCAGGCGCTCGACGTTGAAGAGGTTCTCGCCGGTGTCCTCCTTCACGTCGCCGATGACGCCCACCACGAGCTGATCGTCACCCTCGGCCGCGGTGAAGGTCACCTTGTAGCCCTCGATCTTGGCGTCGAAGGCGCCCACCTTGCGGTTCTCGAGGGGCGCGAGGTCGACGGGGCCGACGCAGAGGGGGTCGCTCTTGCCGGAGGTCGCGGCGCTGGCGGTCGGAGCGCCCCCGAGGGCCTCCTTCATCTCCGGCGTGACCTCCTTCTCGGGCGCCTCGGCGACCGGCTTCTCCTCGGTGGCCGGCTTCGAGTCCGGGCAACCGGGAAGCACCAGGGCGCCGAGGAAAAGGACGAGAATCGAGCTGACGAGACCCCGCATCACACTGCCTCCTTGGGAAAGCTTCATTTGGCCCGGAGGGATCCTCCCGGCGGTGCGGCAGGACCCTATCCTGGCCTCCTACGGGCTTCAAGCGCTGCATCAGCCCACCTCACGGGGCCGGGCGCACTCGCCTAGGGCTGCTGCGGGATCCGGACCCGGCGCACCCGCGAGGAGAGATGGAAGTAGGCATGAAAGGTGTCACCCGCTTCCTCGAGGGGGTCGAGGAAGAGGGCGCGCATCTGCTCCTTGGTGACCTTGCCCTGCACCATCGCGTGGTAGAGGCGATCTCCGAGGATGTAGCCCAGCAGGTGGGTGACCGCGTTGAAGAGGTCGGCGTCCGCCTCGGCGTAGATCTTCCGCAGGCCCGGGACGCGCTCCCCCGCCTCGAGGCGCAGGTGGGCCAGGGTGACCTCGGCGGCCCGCACGTCGCCGTGGCGCAGGCCCTTGCGGTCCCCGCGCTGCCAGTCGTCCACCAGCGCCTTCAGGCGCGGGGGGTGGGCGCACTTGCGGCGGGGGTTGATCACCTTCGAGCCGAAGAAGGCGATCGCCTCGTTGAGGATCCGGGAGTAGAAGGCGTCCACCAGCCCGTCCCGGTCGCCGTCGTCCTCGGTGAGCACGTGGCGAAGGAAGTGGGCCGCCTCCTCCGCGGCGTGGTTCACCGAGAGGCTGGCGAGGTAGACCACGCCGGCCCGGGGCAGGAAGCAGCTCTCGCGCTCCAGGATCCGGCGCCGGATGTAGGCGACCTCCCGGCGGTTGAACTGCTTCTTGCGCTCCAGCTCCGAGAGGAAGGAGAGGTCGCCCAAAGTGTAGACGAGCACGTGGTCGAGGGCGTCGCCGAGCTCGACCTCCAGGAAGTCGGCCAGGTAGCGGCACATGCTCTTGAAGGTGCGCTCGGGGGCGGACTCCAGGCCGTCGTCCACCCCGACGTCGTCGTGCAGGTGAGCGAGGTAGCTCTGCTGGGCCACGATCGGCGAGGTGTTCACCAGGCAGATCTCCTCCTTGCTCACCTCCACCGCCTGCGCCTGGTGCTCCAGGCCCCGGGCCGTCAGCTTCCAGTAGATCTCCTCGGCGTTCTGGTAGACCGAGAGCTGGGAGGGGGCGTCCTGGCCGAGGCGGCGGCAGGCCCGGGCGAGGGCCCGGGGCAGGTGGCTCGGCGCGACGTGGAGCTGGCCGGTCAGCACCATCAGCTGGTGCTGGGGGTGCTTCTGCCGGAAGCGGGCGAGGCGCCCGGCGGCGTACTCGTCCCGCTTCACGAGGGAGGCGTTCTCCAGGTCCAGGGCGACCACCGGCAGCCCCAGCTCCCGGGCGAGCAGGAAGAGGGGGGCGAAGCCCGGCCAGATCCGGAAGACGTGGTGCTCGGGGTAGTCGATCCGCTTGAGGAAGTTGCGCTCGGTCAGCCGCCCCAGGAGGAACGAGTCCACGTGCCGCTGGTGCCGGCCGGCGACGAACTCCAGCCCGAGGGCGACCGGGCGGCCGTGGCCCAGCACCCGCTGCACCAGCTTGCCGAAGGCGCGCTGGGCGTGGGTGAGGGTGTGGTAGTCGCCCACGTGGACGACGTCCCGCGCGGCCGCCCGGGCGACGACCTCGTCGTACTCGAGGATGCCCCGGTAGCCGGTGACCCGCTGACGGTAGGCCTTCTCGTAGGCCCGGAACCCGCCGCTGTAGCCCTCGACCGAGGCGTCGATCTCGGCGCGCTGCCGCTGGTAGATCTCGCGGTGAAGGGCGACCAGCGCGGTGTTTCCGAGCGGTTGGCTCAAGGGAGGGCCGAGAGGAGCTGCCGGGCGCGGCTGGCCTGGGCGTGCCCGGGCTGGAGCTCGAGGAATCGCTCGAGGGCGGCCCGGGAGACCTCCGGGGAGGCGACCTCGTCCACGCCCATCATCCCCACCCGCAGCAGGGCCAGCTCACCGCCAGGGCGCTTGCCGAGCAGCTGGTAGAGGTGGAGGGCCTGGCGGGTGTCGCCGCCCGCCTCGGTGACCCGGGCCTCGGCGAAGCGGACCCGCGGGGCGTCCGGGGCCAGCGCCAGGGCGCGGCCGAGGGCCTGGCGGGCGCCCCCGGGATCGGTGAGCTCGGCGCGGGCGATCGCCAGGGCCGCGTGGGCCCGGGCAAGCTGGCGGTCGCTGGCGGCCAGGCGCTCGACCCAGGCCAGCGCCGCCGTCGCGCCGGCCAGGGCGTCGTCGGGGTTCGTGGCGCCGTCCACCAGGGCCTCGGCGCGCCCGACCCGGGCCTCGACCGAGGAGGGCTCCAGGGCGATGGCCGCCTCGTAGGCCGTGATGGCGTCGCCGAGCTTGCCGAGGCGGTGGCGGCCGGTGCCCAGCGAGGTCTGCGCCTCGGCGGAGTGCTTGTTGGCGAGCGAGAGCTCCTCCAGGGCCTGCAGCGCGGAGGCGTCGCCGCCGCCGATCTGCACGAGGGCCCGGCCGAGGGAGAGGCGGAGCGGCTCGTCCTTGGCGGGGGGGTGGGCCTCCAGGTGGGTCGCGGCCTTCTTCAGCTCGCCCTCCTCGAGGAGCACCCGCAGCTCGAGCCCGGCCGCCTGGGCCGAGCCGAGCTTCTCGGAGAGCTTCGCGATCCGGCGGGCCGGGGCGCGGCTGAGGTAGGTGCTCACGGCCCTGCCGGCGTCGGGGTTCATGGCGATGGCCCGCTCGAGCTCGGGGAGACCGGGGCCGGCCCGGCTGGCGGCCAGCAGGAGCGCCTCGCCCCGCAGCGCGAGCTGGGCGTGGGAGGGCACCTCGCCCCGGCGGGGCGCCGGCAGGAGGGAGACCGCCTGGCGCGCCTCGCCGGTGTCGAGGAGGAGGCGGGCGATCTCCAGGCGGTGGGCGGGATCCCGGTCCGGCCGGGCGGCGGCCCGGAGGGCGGCCTTGCGCGCCCCGTCGAGATCGGCGGCGAGGGTCGCGAGGTGGGCGGAGACCGCCCAGGCCATGCTGGAGACCTGGCGGGCCTTCACCAGCGGATCGAGCTTCGCCTGCGCCTCGGCGAGGCGGCCGTCCGCCGCCTCCAGGCGCACCTCGAGGAGCGACTTCTCCTGGCCCTCGGGCAGGGCGCCGATGAGGCTCGCCGCCCGGCTCGTGCGGCCGCAGCGCAGGGCCGCGCCGGCCGCGTCGCTGGTGAGGCTCCGGGCGCGCTCGGCGTCGTCGGCCCCCAGGCTCTCGGCCACCCCGGCCAGGACGTCGACCGCCGCGCAGGGCCGCTCGCGGGCCAGGAGCGCCTCGCCGAGCTGGGCCCGGCAAGCAGCGTCCGCGTCGGCGATCGAGGCGCCGTTCTCGAAGCGCCGGGCCCGGTCGGGATCCCCCGCGGCCATGGCCAGGCGGGCCGCCGCCAGGTTGAAGCGGCAGAGGTCGGTCGGCGTCGCGGCGGTCCGCAGGGACTGCTCGAGGCCCTCGGCGCGCTTCAGCAGGGCCTCCTGCCTCCCCTCGCTCCGGAGGCCGTGGGTGAGCAGGAGGATCACCGAGGGGAGGTGGTCGGGGTGCCCCTCCACCACGCGCTCGAGGAGCTCCACCGCCTCCTCGGCCCGGCCGGCCCGCACCAGCGCGCTGGCGAGGGTGGGGACCAGCGGCAGGAAGCCGGGATCGCTCGCGTGGGCCTGCTCGAGGGACTCGAGCGCCAGGGGCAGGCGCTCCAGGCCCTGCTCGGCCTGGGCGCGGGTCCAGAGCAGACCCGGGTGGCGGGGCGCGGCCGCGAGGGCGGGGGAGAGGGTCGTCACGACCTCCCCGTAGCGCTCCTGCTCCACCAGGATCATGGCCTTGGCCAGGGTCGCCTCGAGGGGCACCTGCTCGAGGACCTCGGTGCGGGCGATCCGCTCCTGGGCGGTGATGAGGGTGTCGGTCGGCGCCTCGAAGCCGGTGAAGCGCCGGGCGGCGACGTAGGCCCCGAGCCCGAGGGCCTCGGCGTTTCCGGCATCGAGCTCCAGCGCCTCCTGGACCGCCGCCTCGGCGGTGGCCAGGCTCAGCACGGTGTCCTGCGCCGCCGCGACCGCGGCGGTGGCGAGGGCCGAGCGCAGCTTCTCCTCCTTCTGGGTCTTCCAGAAGTAGAAGCCTCCCCCGGCGGCGGCGAGGAGGACGACGACGATCAGGACGGCCACCGAGCGCTGGCGCCGCTCCTTCGCCAGGTGGGGCGGGGCGTAGGGCTGGAACTCGGAGCTGCCGGCGCGGCGGCGGGCAGCCGGATCGCTCGCCGGGCGGGGCGCCGCCGGCGGCGGAGGCTCGTAGGAGGGGGTGGTCGCCGGATCCACGCCGGTCGAGGGCGCAGGCCCGCCCAGGTCGAGCTCCAGCGCGCCCTCGGGCTCCGGGCCGCCCCCGATCTGCAGAGGGGGGGCGTCGAACTCGAGCGCGTCGCCGCCGAAGGGATCGTCCTCCGTGTCCAGCTCGATCGCGCCGGAGCCGAAGAGGTCGGCTCCGCCCGCAGCCGATCCGACCGAGACGGGAGCGTCGTCCAGCTCGAGCACTCCACCCGGGCTCGCCGGAGCCGGGGCGGAAGGCGGCGGGCCCGCGGCGGCGGCGCCCAGGGAGGTCCAGAGCGACTGCGCCCGGGCGTCGGGGGGCATGCCCCTGGCGGCACGCTGGAGGAGGGGGCCGGCCAGATCCGGCCGCCCGCCCTGGAGATGGCACTCGCCCAGGATCCGCAGCGCTGCGGTGTGGTTCGGTGAGACGGCCAGGAAGCGCTCGATGGTCGCCCGGGCGTGCTCGACCCGGCCCAGCTGGAGGTTGGCGTCGGCCAGGGCGATCTGGGCCTGCGGCTGGGGCAGGACCGCCAGCCCCTGCTCGGCGACGGTGGCCGCGTCGGCGAAGCGCCCCGCGGCGATCAGGGCCATGGCGACCTCGGCGTAACGGGGGTGCCCCGGCCGGGCGACGACGGCCCGGTACGCAGCTTCCAGCTCGGCAGGCGAAATCGGCACGGGCCCTCCCTCATGGTTCCCGAAAGACTCTCGACCCTGCGATGACCTCGATCGCTCTTCGAAGGTAGCCCTGCCTCCGGGGGCGGGACAAGCATCCGGGCGCGCCTTGACAGGGATCGCGCCCGCCACGAGCATGACTCGGGAATGGGTCTCAACGACGAGCAGCTGGTGAGCCCGCCTCCGGGCGGGGGGCCGCGGGGCGCGGCGTGGATCGTCGGGCTGATCGTCCTGCTCTGGCCCGGCGTCGGGTTCGGGTCCGAGACGGCCTGGGTCGCCTTCCTCCACACCCCGCCGGTCGCCCAGCACGCCGAGGCCGATCTGGTGCTGGTGGGCAGCGTGATCGGCCGCCAGCCGGGGGAGGAGCTCGTCGTCCGCTACCGCGGCGAGGGCGAGGCCTGGCGCGAGGTCCCGGTGAAGGCCGGCTGGGCCGACGAGAGCCGGGCGGTCGTGCGGGCCAGCGAGCTGAAGGCGCCCTGGATCGAGTACTACGTGGTCTCCCGGCGCGGCAGCTCCGAGGTCGCGATCTTCGCCTCGGCCGAGGCACCCCGGCGGATCCCCGTGGTCACCGAGGCGCGGATCCAGGGCGGGGAGGGCCCCCAGGCGGGGCCGACCCTCGAGGAGCTGCGCGCGGCGGGCCGCAAGGAGCTCTCGGCGATCGCCCGCGAGGCCGTGGTGACCAGCGCGACCCTGCGGGCCCAGACGGTGACCCGGGCGCCCGCGATCGTCTCCTCCATCTCCCGGCGGGAGATCGAGGCGATGGGGGCCCGCACCCTGGTCGACGTCCTCGATCGCATCCCCGGCCTCACCGTCTCGCGCGACGTGCAGGGCTTCTACCGGGTCTCGGTGCGGGGCATCCGCAGCGATCCCGAGGTCCTCCTCCTCCTCGACGGGCACCGCCTGGGCAACCTCTACGACGGCCGCAACCTCTACGAGCTACCGGTCGCCGGCGTCGAGCGGGTGGAGGTCATCCGGGGGCCGGGCGCGGCCCTCTTCGGCGCCGGCGCCTTCCTGGCGGTCATCAACGTCGTGCCCTCCGAGGCCCTGGGGATCCAGGGGCTGGCCGGCTTCGACACCTTCGCCGTGGGGCGCAGCCACGTGGGGCTGGGCCTGCCGGTGGGCGAGAAGGGCAGGGTGCGCTTCGAGGCCGACGTGAAGAGCGGCCGGGGCTACCACTCCCCGATCATCGAGGACGCCTTCGGCGGAGACGAGGGCGATCCCGCCGGCGCCATCGACGACCACCACCGCCTCGTCCACGGCGGCGTGCACGGCCGCCACCCCTTCTCGGACGGCTCGGTCTTCGACTGGTCCCTGCGGGCCCTCTACCAGGATCGCGGAGCGCTCCTGGGGTCCTTCGACACCGCCGGACCCCGCTCGGAGCTCTCGTGGATGGTGGGGCTCTTCGACGTGGGCTACCAGCGGCCCCTGGGCGAGAAGATGCGGCTGCGCCTCTCACTGACGGGAGACCTTCAGTCGATCTCTCGCACCTTCGAGCTGGCCCCGGCGGGCTACGAGCTGGCCACCGCCACCTTCGAGGACGGGATCCTCGAGGAGCGCCACCACGTCTCGGACGGCATCTCCCTGCAGGCCGCGGCGGACGTCGAGCTCTTCGAGGGCAACTCCCTGACCTTCGGCCTCGGCGCTGCCCGGGAGGCCCTCGACGCCTGGGACTACCGGGTGAACTTCGACGCGGCGACGGGCGCGCCCCTCGAGAGCCCCGCGACCCCCGAGGGCGTCACCTTCCCGGCCGGCGACGCGGGCCTCACTCAGCGCATCGCGCTGGGCGTCTTCGCCCAGGATCTCTGGACCCTCGTGCCGAGCCTGGATCTCACCGCGGGCGTGCGCGGTGACGTCTTCCTCGGCGGCGTCGGGCGGGACGATCCCCTGGCGGAGGGCAAGGCGGGCAGCACCTTCGCCGTCACCCCCCGGGTGGGCCTGGTCTTCCAGCCGACCGATCCCTGGACCTTCAAGGCCCTCTTCGCCACCGCCTTCCGGGTGCCCACCTTCGAGGAGCTGACCTCCGTCCTCCTCGAGTCCAGCCTGACCCGCGGCCAGTTCGAGGGCGATCCCACCCTGGAGCCCGTCCGGATCCAGACCGCCGAGGTCTCGGCCGAGCACCGGCTCGCCAGCGGCAAGAACCAGATCCGGCTGCGGGCGAACGCCTTCTTCAACCGCTTCCTCGATCGGATCGAGGCGGTGGACGAGACGGGCGTGATCAACCAGCTCTCCAACCGCGCGCTGCCGATCAACGTCTTCGGCGCGGAGGGGGGAGGGCGGATCGACTTCTCGGCCCGCGACCGGGTGAAGGTCGAGGTCGCCTGGTTCCGGGCCTTCGACACCAACGCCCCCTCGGGCCTGAACCTGCTCACCGACACCCCGCAGCTCAAGATGGTGGTGCAGACCGAGCTGGGCCTGGGGCCGCTCCTCGATCTCCACCTGGCCGCCCGCTTCGGCTCCGAGCGCCGCAACAACGCCCGCTCCAAGCTCGAGGCCCTCCACCGCTTCCGGATCCAGCCCTACGCGCTGGTGGACGCCACCCTGCGGACCCGGCCCCTCGGGGGGCACCTGGTGCTCGAGTTCACCCTGCGCAACGCGCTGGACTCCCCCCGCCACGACGACGTCCCGCGTCCGGACCGGGTAACGGGCCTCCTCCCCGGCCCGGGCCTCTCGGGGGAGCTCACCCTGCGGGGGTCCTTCTGATGAGACGGCGCCTCTCGATCCTCCTCCCGGCGGCCCTGGCCGTGACCCTCCTGGCGGCGCCGGGCTGCATCGCCTTCAACGAGGAGTGCAGCTCACCGCCGGACCTCGTCGATCCGGACACCATCATCGGCTACCTCGCGGCGCCCATCCCGGTGACCGAGAACCGCGTCCGCACCGAGGAGATGGCCATCGGCAACCTGGTCGCGGACGCCTTCGCCGACGCCTTCAACAACCCGGCGAACCCGAACCACCGGGACACGGTCTCCCCCGTCGACGGCGCCATCGAGAACGCCGGCGGGATCCGCAACGAGGGCTTCTGCGCCGAGGTCGACTCCCTCCCGGGCGATCCCGACGATCCGCCGCCGCTGACGCGCGCCGATCTCCGGGAGGTGATGCCCTTCACCAACCGGGTGGTGGTGGTCGAGCTCAACGCCGCCGAGGTCATCGAGATCTTCGAGCACTCGGTCTCGGCCCTCGGCGATCCCGACGACCCCGACAAGGGCTTCTTCCTCCAGGTCTCCGAGGGCATGGAGGTGATCGTGGACTGCACGGGCACCCCCCAGGAGGTCGTCGAGGGCGCGATCACGGTCCCCGGCACCCGGGTGCAGGCGATCCGCTTCGGTGACCGGGTGCCCTGCGCCGTGCAGGCCGACTGCCCGGCCGGCAACGTCTGCGACACGGGCCGCTCGGCCTGCAAGATCGATCCCGCCGACACGACGACCCTCTACCGGGTCGCCACCAACGACTACCTGCTGCGCGCCGACGGCAACGACGGCTTCGCGACCCTCGCCGGGCGGCCGGGCTTCAACAGCCTCGGGCGGCTCGACGTGGAGGCGGTGGAGGACTACCTGGACCTGCACTCCAGTCCGGTGCTGCCCTACGAGCCGCGGGTCGAGGGGCGCCTGGTCCTCGACAACTGCGACTAGGGCAACCCGACCCTTCGGTTGGGTTGCTTGCTGCCCGTGCCGGGCAGCCGTACTCGAGAAGCAGCCTGATACCCCGAGGGGTATCTGCTAGGTCACTCGTCGCGGCCGCGGGGATCGTCGGATCCGCCGATGACATCGTTCACCGAGGGGAACTTCATGACGTCCTCGCGGGCGAGCTTCCAGGCCTGCTGCACGACCCAGGAGAGAGAGCGGTCCTGCCGGGCGGCCTCCTCCTGGATCTCCTTCAGCATGGACTCCGGGAAGTAGAGCGATTGCTTGCGCTTGTCGGTCGGCTTCATCTTCTTACCCGTGCTCTTTCCTTCGGATCGGGCGCCGGCTCGTCTCGCCCGGGCCTGGGGTCCGGGTTCCGGCGCGGTCATCTGTACCTCGGGGTATGACAGAGTGCGTAAAGGTGTCAAGCGAGCCCCTAGGTAGGACCTCCTGTTCCGGTGTAGGTAGTTCCGCGTGAAGATCCCCCAGACAGGCTGGACGGTCCCCGATCTCCTGCTGCTCGTGTTGGTGGCGGGGCTCGGCGGCTGCGGCGGCTGCGACGAGGACGTCAACCGCCTCACCTTCGTGCTCGAGGCCGCGCCCCGGACCCTCGACTTCGGGGCGGCCCCGATCCGCTTCCCCACGGTCGAGCCGGTGACGGTCACCTCCCTCGGCTCCGGGACGGTGAGGATCGAGTCCCTCTCGATCGTCGGTCCGGACGCCGGGCGCTTCTCGGTGCCCGCCCAGGCCGACCCGGCCTCCCTCCTGCCGGGGGCGTCGACCGACCTGCCGGTGACCTTCGACGCGCGGGAGGAGGGGACCTACGAGGCCAACCTGGTGGTGGTGAGCAACGCCGACGCCGGGGATCTGATCGTCCCCCTGCGGGCCATCGGGCGGGCGCCGGACATCGCTCTCTGCGAGCCCCTGGCGGCGGGCCAGACCGAGCCGACCTGCGTCCCCGACGGCGCCGTCTTCGAGCTGGATCTCGGCTCCGCCGGGCGGGGCCGGACCGTCTCCCGCAGCGTGCTGATCCGCAACGTCGGCGAGGCGCCGCTCAAGATCGACGCCAGCACGGCGCTCTTGCCGGCCAACGTCGGCATCGCCCTGGGCGAGCCGCTGGCGGGCGCCTCGGTCGTGGTGGGGGGCGGGATCGAGGTGCCGCTGACCTTCCTGGGCACCGAGCAGGGACCGGTGAGCGCCGACCTGACCATCGTCAGCAACGACCCCGACGAGGGCAGCGCCATCGTCCGGGTCAGCGCGACCGGCGCGGTGAACCAGGCGCCCACGGCCTGCCCGGCGGTCCTGGAGATCGAGCACCAGAACGGCTCGGTCGAGGTCCCCGCGGATCCCTTCGCGCCGGCGGCCCGTCCGGCGGACACCCTGCGCCTCACCGCCCATCCGGACGCCAGCTGCTCGGCCGATCCCGAGGACGGCGTGAGCGGGCTGACCTACGTCTGGACGCTGCTGGAGGCGCCGGCGATCTCCGGCGCGAGCATCGGCAACTCCAGCGCCGGGCCCGCCCCGGGGCTGGGCGAGCCGCCCCCCTGGCTGGAGATCGACGCCATCGGGACCTACCGGGTGGGGCTGACCGTCACCGACTCGGCGGGCCTCGCCTCGCCCGAGGGGGTGCTGGTGATCGACGCCGTCCCCCAGGACGATCTCACCGTCGAGCTCTCCTGGCACGTCGGCGCCGACCTCGATCTCCACCTCATCGCCCCCGGGGGCGTGCCCTTCTGCGATCCCCTCGACTGCTTCTGGGACACCTGCACCGACGTCACCGGCGCGGGCTCGGGGATCCCCATCCTCGACTGGGGCGACGACGCGGACGCCGACGGCAAGCTGGACGGAGACAGCAACCAGCTCACCGATCCAATCCTGGTCTTCGACAACGTCGGGAGCACCGTGGTCGGTACGGACACCCGGCTGGAGACGATCCGCCTGCCCACGGCGCCGCTGGCGGGCGGCGTGCCCTACACGGTGGCGGTCCATCACTTCGAGAACAAGGCCGCCGGTCCGGTCGACGCCACGGTTCGCGTGGTCTACCGGGGGAGCATCCTCTGGGAGGCGAACCACACCTTCACGGCCGGGAGCGCGAACGACGTCTGGACCGCGGGGGTGGCCGACGTGAGCACCGGGACGGGGAGCGCCTCGGCGGTGCCCGATCAGACTCACCCTCCCTACCTGCCGCCGCCGCCCGCCTGTCCCTAGGGGCCCGGAGCGCGGCGAAGAGGAGAGGGGGTCAGCGCCGGAGGAGCGCGCGAGAGGCCAGGAGGGTCGCGCTCGCCTTCTCCTCGGAGACGGTGGCCTCGGGGCCGTCCTCGAGGAGGGTCCGCCGGCGCTCGTGCGCCGCGAACGCCTCGCGCAGGTGCTGCTCCTTCGCCTCGGGGACGAAGTCCTCGAGCAGGACCGGATCTGCAGGGGTGTCCCCCCGGACCGGAGCGGCCGGGAGGACGAGCCCCATGCAGACCAGCGCTGCAGTCAGCAGGCGGTCCATCATCAGGCCACGTGCCGCTCGCCGAGGTCGTCCACTCCGGGGAAGGAGCGGATGGTCGGGCCGGCCAGGCGCCAGGCCTGCTGCACCAGCCAGGAGAGGGTGCGCTCCTGCCGGTTCATCTCTTCTTCGATCTCGTCGAGCATGGACTGGGGGAAGTAGATGCTTCGCTTCTTGGTGCCGGCCATCGGGTCTCCTTGGGTGGGGGTAGGCTCGGGTACGACGGGGGCGATGCCTGTCTCCACTGTAGGAGGGTGTAGGACATGAGCAAGAAAACACCGAATCCTGTTGCACTTCGTTGCAGTCTGCGTGCGTCTCCCGGCCTTCCCACGGGCGTGGCGGACAGGTAGCTTCGAACGAACACGCGATCCGTTCACGAGGAGGCCACCATGCGATTCCCCACCTTCATCGCCGCCCTGACGCTGCTGCTCTTCACCGCCGTCGGATGCGGCAACGACACAGTCGCCACCGATCCCTGTGAGACGAACGCCGACTGCACCACCGGCTTCTGCGTGGATGAGGCCTGCGCGGACTCGCTCGCCTGCACCGCGGACGCGGACTGCGGAGCAGACGCCTACTGTGGCAGCGCCGACCGGTGCATCCGGGCCTGCGCCGACGACTCGGCCTGCGCCGCGGGGTGGACCTGTGTCTCCGGGCGCTGCGAGCGGGAGCCGACCTGCACCACCGACGCCGACTGCGCGGCGCCCACCGCCCTCTGTGACACCACCGCCGGCACCTGCGTCGCCTGCCTGGCCGACGCCGACTGCGGCACCGGCGAGGTCTGCAACGCCGGCGTCTGCGAGGGGACGACCTCCTGCACCGACGACGCCGGCTGCGGCCTCGAGGAGATCTGCGAGAGCAACGTCTGCATCTCTGGCTGCCGGGACGACAGCGGCTGCGACACCGGCCGGGTCTGCCGCTCGGGCGCCTGCGTCGGCGCCGGCTGCACGGCCTCCACCGACTGCACCGACGCCGCCCTCCCGGTCTGCGACACGGCCACCGGCCAGTGCGTGGGCTGCCAGGTCGACGGCGACTGCACGGCCCCGGAGGTCTGCGTGTCCAGCCAGTGTGTGGCGGTGGGCACCGACTGCGACGTGAACACCCCCTGCAATCCGGGCAACGTCTGCGTCTCGGGCTACTGCGTGGCGGGCTGCGCGAGCATCCTCGACTGCCCGGCGGACACGGTCTGCGATCCCTCGCGCGGCGCGTACGGGGCCTGCCTCGCCTGCCTCGTCGACGGTGACTGCCCGGGCGGCCAGGCCTGCCAGAACGACCTCTGCGTGGAGTGCACCGACGACGCTGGTTGCGCCGCCGGCGAGATCTGCCTCACCTCCCAGTGCACCCCGGGTTGCCGGGACGACGCAGGCTGCGCCGCCGACGAGATCTGCGAGAACCTGGCCTGCCTGACCGGTTGTCGGGACGACGCCGCCTGCGCCGCCGACGAGATCTGCGAGAGCCAGCTCTGCCGCACCGGCTGCCGCGACGACGGGGACTGCCCGGCCGCCGGTGAGATCTGCCACACGGTGGATCTGCTCTGCGTGCCCGGCTGCACCACCGACGCCGAGTGCGGCCTCGGGACCATCTGCGAGAACCAGGGCTGCGTCGACGGCTGCCGCGACGGTCGGGACTGCGCCGACGGCACCTACTGCGACCTCGGCACCACCCCGGGCAGCTGCGTCGCCGGCTGCGACACCGACGCCGACTGCGGCTTCGGCAGCCCGCGCTGCAACACCACCACCCACGACTGCGTGCAGTGCCTCGACGGCGGCGACTGCCCGGGCGGCCTCCTCGACGCCTGCGATCCGGGCGGTGAGTGCACCCGCAGCTGCACCGTCGATGGTGACTGCGGCTTCACCAAGCCCAACTGCGACGCAACCCTCGGGGTCTGCGTGGGCTGCGTGGACGCCACCGACTGCAACGCCGGCGAGGTCTGCGACGCCAGCACCGGCCAGTGCGCCGAGTGCGTGGTCGACGGCGACTGCGCGGCCGGGGTCTGCGACGCCGGCTCCTGCATCGAGTGCCTGGTCGACGCCGACTGCACCGCGGATCCGGCCCTGCCGGCCTGCTCGAACGAGAGCTGCGTGGCCTGCACCAGCGACGCGCACTGCACCGGCGGCACCTGCGACCTCGCCCGCGAGGTCTGCGTGCCCGACACCGGCCGGGCCCTCTGCGAGACCTGCACCGACGACGCCCAGTGCGGCACGGCGGCCGATCTCTGCGTGATCTTCATGGAGGGCAACGGCGGGAACGCCACCGAGATCGACCGCGGCTGCGGCATCGACTGCGGCGGCGGCGGCAGCTGTCCGGCGGGCTACCAGTGCGTGACCCTCGGCAGCGGGCGGGGCGATCAGTGCGTGCCGGACTACGGCAACAGCGTGCAGACCTGCGCGGCCCACCGGGACCTCGGCTCCCAGTGCCAGCCCTTCTCCGGCGAGGTCTGCGGGGTGCCGGGGACCGACGACTCGGACTGCAACTTCCTGGGCATCGGCGACTCGCGCTGCGCGATCCGCTGCACCCCGGGGGCGGGCCAGTGCCCGGCGCCCTTCGTCTGCACCACGGACTTCGACGGCCAGTCCCGCTGCCGCTGAGGTGATCTCGGGCCGGAGGTGATAGAAACCCTCCGTGGCAGAGCTGATCCAGGATGGCGCCGCCCTCGCGAGGGCGGTGGAGCGGCTGGTCGGGCGACCGGTGCTGGCCTGCGACCTGGAGACGACCGGCCTCGACCCGCATCGGGACGAGGTCCTCCTGGTCCAGGTCGGGGACGACCGCTACCAGATCGCCGTGGACGCCCGGAAGGTCACCGACCTCTCCCCCCTCCAGGCGGTCCTCGAGCGCGACGGGATCACCGTCTTCCACAACGCCCAGTTCGACCTGAAGTTCCTCAAGAAGGTCGGGCTCACGGTCTCGCGCCCCCAGGACACGATGATGCTGGAGACCCTCCTGGCCGGCGGAAGGCGGGTGGGGGCGCGCACCCTGAAGGCCTGCAGCGAGCGGCGGGTGGGGCTCTCCCTCGACAAGGCGGTGCGCTCGAGCTTCGAGCGGATGGAGGGGGAGCTGACCGAGGCCCAGATCGACTACGCGATCGACGACGTCCTGGCGACCTACCACCTCTTCCTGGAGCAGAGCCGGGAGATCGAGAGGGAGGGGATGCAGCTGGCGGCGCAGATCGAGGGCGCCGCCACCCTGGCCTTCGCCGATCTCGAGTACCACGGCATCAACCTCGACCGGCCCGCCTGGGAGGCGATCCTGGAGCGGGCCCAGGTCGCCCGGGACGAGGCGCGGGGCAAGCTGGAGAAGGCGCTCCTGCCGGTGGTGGGCGGGGACCTCTTCGGCAACGTGAACGTGAACTACGAGTCGGAGAGCGAGCTGCGAGACGTCTTCGCCCGCCTCGGCTTCCCCGACCTCCCCGGGCTCGACAAGGAGACCCTCGGCGGCCTCGATCACCCGGTCGCCCGGGAGCTGCTGATCTACCGCAACCACCAGAAGACCCTCTCGTCCTACGGCGAGGGCTTCCTGGCCCACATCCACCCGGTCACCGGGCGCCTGCACCCCCGCTTCCGGCAGATCGGCGCCGCCACCGGCCGGGCGAGCTGCGACTCGCCGAACCTGCAGAACGTGAAGAAGGGGGAGGGCTTCCGGGAGGCCTTCTGCGCGCCGCCGGGGCGGAAGATGATCACCGCGGACTACGCCACCTGCGAGCTGCGGATCCTCGCGCAGCTCTCCCTCGACCCGGCCTTCCTCCGGAGCTTCGAGAAGGGCGAGGACCTCCACTCCGCCGTGGCCACCGAGCTCTTCGGCAAGACGGTGACGAAGGAGACCGAGCCCGAGCTGCGGAACCGGGCGAAGGCCATCAACTTCGGCCTGGTCTACGGCATGGGCGCCGGCGGCCTGGCCAGCTCCCTGGGCATCTCCCGCAACGAGGCGGAGAAGCTCCTCGAGGGCTACTTCGAGAAGTTCCCCCGGGTGAAGCGCTACCTGGAGGGCTCGGTGCGCGAGGCCCTGCAGCGCGGCCACTGCGAGACCCTCTCGGGGCGGCGCCTCTACCTCGACGGCGCCAGCGAGCCCGAGAAGCGGCCCCACCTCGAGCGGGTCGCCCGCAACATGCCCGTGCAGGGCGCCTCCGCGGACATCACCAAGCTGGCCATGGCGCGCCTCACCCGCCACTACCAGCGTGAAGGTATCGATGCCTTCCTCGTCAACACCATCCATGACGAGCTGCTGGTCGAGGTCGACGCCGACCGGGCCGAGGAGGCCGCGAGGGTGCTCGAGCAGGAGATGGTCGCCGCGGGCGATCGCTTCCTGCCGAAGGTGCCGACGGTGGTGGACGTGATGGTCTCGGACCACTGGAGCAAATGAGCCCTCGTCCTCACCTCTGGGCCTGGCGGACCGCCTCCCGGCTGCTGCTCGGCGTGCTCCTGCTGCCCCTCGCCGCGACGGCCGAGGCGCCGATGGACCGCCTCGCCGAGCTGCGGGAGGAGCGGAGCTCCGTGGGCAAGGAGTACGACTGGCGCTACGCCGAGGACCTGCAGGCCTTCGCCGAGCGGATCCAGGACTCGCTCGTCCGCCTCGAGCGCCACGCCGAGAAGGAGTCCGAGCTCGAGGCCGAGCGGGTGATCGACGGGGTCGGGCTGGTCGTGGGGCCGCGCCGGGTGGTGACGCCCTCGCGCTGGCTGGAGGGGGCGAGGTCCATCTGGGCGATCCAGGACGACCAGCGCCTCGGCGAGGCGGTGGTGGTCGCCCGGGAGGAGCGCCTCGGGCTCCTCCTCCTGGAGCTGAAGCTGCCCCGGGGGAAGATGCTGCAGCCGGTGGAGGGCTTCGCGCAGCTCGAGGACAAGCTGCCGACCGAGCTGGTGCTCCCGAACGCCCCGGGGCGGAGCACCGCCGGCGTGAACCGCGGCGTGGCCATCCGCGAGGGCGAGGTCGTCTACGTCGGCGGCGTGCTGCGCAACGGCGTGCCGGGCTTCGACTCGCGCGCCCGGGCGCTCGTCATCTGCTACGGACCCACCCCCGATCAGGGGCGCAGCGTCGCCTTCGATGGGGCCGCGGTGGGGGCCTTCGTGAGGGCGAACCTCGAGGCGGCGGTGCCGGAGCCTGCGCCAAAAAAAACCGACCCCGCGCCGTGAAGCGCGGGGCCGGGGGACCCTGAGGGGGAGGGGGGACCCCAAGGTCCGCAAACCACCGACTCCTTCCGTGCACTTTCCCGAGGTCAGAGGAGAGGAGGGGTTCCCTCCGAACATCCCGGCCGACTCGCGAGGAGCCGACGTACCCGGTCGTCACCGGTGGCTATTCTCTTTTCGCTTGTCTTCAGGATAGACATCTGAAACCGACCCCGCAATCCCCCCCCAGTCAAGTTGTCGAAATCACTGGCAGAAAACCGTGACGATCCGGTCGAGTCCGCCCTGCGCGCGGCCTTCGAGGAGGGCCTCTGGGCGCCCGCGGATCACCTCCTCGTCGCGGTGAGCGGCGGGGCGGACTCGGTCGCGCTCCTGCACGCGCTCGCCGGCGCGCGCGCGAGGCTCGGGGAGCCTCGGCTGAGCGTGGTCAGCGTCGATCACAGGCTGCGCGAAGGAAGCGAGGCGGAGGTGGAGACGGTCCGCGGCCACGCCGCCGCGCTGGGGCTCGACTTCCACCCGGCGCGGATCGACCTCGCCGGGGCGGGGCCGCCGGGCGCCGCGGGGGGGCTGCAGGCCCTGGCTCGCCGGCTGCGCCGCGAGGCCCTCGAGGCCCTGCGTGAGCGGGTCGGCGCGAACTGGATCGTCAGCGCCCACAGCGCGACCGACCAGGCCGAGACCCTCCTGATGCGCGCCCTGCACGGCACCTCGGTCGGCGGGCTCGCCTCGATCCGGCCGCGGCGGGGGGTGTGGCTCCGGCCGCTCCTCGCCTGCCGGAGGGAGGCCCTCCGGGCCTACTGCGAGGCGCACGCGCTGGCCTTCCACGACGATCCCGGCAACGAGGATCCTCGCTTCGATCGCAGCGCGCTGCGGCACACCCTGCTGCCCCTGCTCGAGGAGCGCTTCAACCCCCGCTCGGTGGAGGCCCTCGCGCGCCTCGCCGGCCTCGCGGCCGAGGACGACGCTCTCCTGGAGGCGATGGCCGGTGAGCTCGAGGCCGCGCTGCGCCGGGGCGAGGCGCTCGAGGCCGCCGGGCTCGCCGCCGCGCCGCGTCCCCTGGCCCGGCGGGTCCTGATCCGGGCCTGGCGGGAGGCCGCCCGCCGGGAGGGCCTGGTGGAGGAGGGCGAGAGCGTGCGCACCGAGGCCGCCTTCATCGACGAGATCCTCGCCCGCGTGGGCGGCGAGCGGCGCGATCCCTGGGAGCGCAGCCTGCCCGGGGGGCTCTGCGCCATCCTGCGCAAGGGGAGGCTCACTTTCGGGCGCACGCCCGCCAGGCCCTGAAAGCCCGGGGAATCTGGAGGGTTGCCCTGCGTCGAGGCGCCCTTATGCTAGGGTGGTCCGCTCGATTTTCCACATGAGGCGGGCCGTGAGTCCCCCAAGCCAGCGAGGCCCCGACCCTTGAAGCAGTCAACGAAGACCGTCCTCCTGTGGGCGCTGATCATCGTCGTCTTCGTCTCCTTCTACAACGTCTTCTCCCAGCCCGGTAAGGAGGAGCAGAAGGTCGACTACTCGACCTTCATGGTGCAGGTCGCCGAGAAGAAGGTCGAAGATCTCAAGATCAAGGGTACCGCCTACAACGGCACCTACAAGGACGGGCGGTCCTTCCGCACCGTCGGCCCCTGGCCGGTGGACGCCGAGCTGCGGGCCGCCCTGGCCGACGGCGAGGTGAAGCTCGAGTTCGAGAACCCCGAGCAGGGCTCCTTCCTCCTGACCCTCCTGGTCCAGTGGCTGCCGCTGCTGGTGCTGGTGCTCCTCTTCTTCTTCTTCATGCGGCAGATCCAGGGTAGCGGCGGCAAGGCGATGAGCTTCGGCAAGAGCCGGGCCCGCCTCCTCACCGAGAACGCCAACAAGGTGACCTTCGCCGACGTGGCGGGCATCGACGAGGCCCAGGAAGAGCTCGAGGAGATCGTCTCCTTCCTCAAGGACCCCAAGCGCTTCACCCGCCTCGGCGGTCGCATCCCCAAGGGTGTGCTGATGATGGGGCCGCCGGGGACCGGCAAGACCCTGCTGGCCCGCGCCATCGCCGGCGAGGCCGGCGTGCCCTTCTTCTCGATCTCCGGCTCGGACTTCGTCGAGATGTTCGTCGGCGTCGGCGCCTCCCGGGTGCGCGACCTCTTCGAGCAGGGCAAGAAGAACGCCCCCTGCATCATCTTCATCGACGAGATCGACGCCGTCGGCCGGCACCGCGGCGCGGGCCTCGGCGGCGGCCACGACGAGCGGGAGCAGACCCTCAACCAGCTCCTGGTGGAGATGGACGGCTTCGAGTCGAACGAGGGCGTGATCCTCATCGCCGCCACCAACCGCCCCGACGTCCTCGACCCGGCGCTGCTGCGCCCGGGCCGCTTCGACCGCCGGATCATCGTCCCGCGCCCCGACGTGCGGGGCCGCCTCGGCATCCTCAAGGTCCACACCCAGCGGGTGCCCATCGCCGACGACGTCGACCTCGACGTGATCGCCCGCGGGACGCCCGGCTTCTCGGGCGCCGATCTCGAGAACCTGGTGAACGAGTCCGCGCTCCTGGCCGCGCGCCGGGGGGTGGAGCAGGTCGACATGACCGCCTTCGAGGCCGCCAAGGACAAGGTGCTCATGGGCTCCGAGCGGCGCTCGATGGTCCTCTCCGAGGAGGAGAAGCGCACGACCGCGATCCACGAGGCCGGCCACACGCTGGTCGCCAAGCTGACCGGCGCCGATCCCGTCCACAAGGTGACCATCATCCCCCGGGGCCGCGCCCTCGGCGTGACGATGACCCTCCCCGAGGAGGACCGGCACAACTACACCAAGGAGTACCTCCTCGACATGATCGCCATGTTGATGGGCGGGCGGATCGCCGAGGAGCTGGTGGTCGACGAGATCAGCAGCGGCGCCGCGAACGACATCGAGCGGGCCACCGAGATGGCCCACCACATGGTCTGCGAGTGGGGGATGAGCGAGAAGCTCGGGCCCCTGGCCTTCGGCAAGGGCGAGGGGGAGATCTTCCTCGGCCGGGAGATGACCCAGCGCGCCACCTACTCCGAGGACACCGCCCGGGCCATCGACGACGAGGTCTCCCGGATCGTGAAGGAGCAGTACGCCCGCGCCCGGAAGATGATCGAGGAGAACCGCGAGGCGCTGGACCGCATCTCCACCGCCCTGGTCGAGTTCGAGACCCTCGACGGGGGTGAGGTCGACGAGCTGATCGCCGGCCGCCCCATCGAGCGCGCGGCGGCCACGGCGCGGGAGCCGGAGCCGGCGCCCGAGGAGAACGGGAAGGCCGAGGGCGGCAAGAAGAAGCTCCTCGACGCCCTCGACGGGCTCACCGGCGGCGGCCCCGAGCCCGAGCCCGAGAAGGCCTAGAACCAGGCCCTGCATCGGCGCCCGAAGCCTGCCCCGCTGGCGGGCTTTCGGGTATGCACGTCTCCATGCTGGTCCGGCGAGTCAAGATCGACGCAGTGGAGGAGGGCGAGCGCTTCGCGCGCCGCCTGGGGCTCGCCGAGAGCAGCCAGCGGCAGGCCGCCAAGGCGATGGCCCGGCCGATCCACCTGCTGCTGACGGAGCTCGAGGACGAGGACGCCCGGGCCCTGCGCGCCCTGGGGCGCCGGCCCGAGGAGGAGCGCGCCCGCCCCGCGGTCTTCACCGCCGAGCGCGGGGCCGCGATGATCTGCGGGACCCGCTGGGAGGTCTTCTCCCTGGCCACCCAGGCCGCCATGGGGGACGACCCCCGGCTGCAGGTGCTGGCCGACCGGATCAGCGCCTGCCTCTCGCACACCGAGAGGGGCCCCGCCCACTTCCGGGTGGGGGAGCAGCGGCTCCCCCTCGGGGAGCGCAGCTACCTGATGGGGGTGCTCAACGTCACCCCCGACTCCTTCTCCGACGGGGGCCGCTTCCTCGACCCCGCCGCCGCCGAGGCGCACGCGGCGGCGATGCTCGAGGCCGGCGCCGACCTCCTCGACGTCGGCGGCGAGTCGACCCGGCCCGGGGCGCCGCCGGTGGAGGCGAGCGAGGAGATCGACCGGGTCCTGCCGGTGCTGGAGCGGGTCGTGGCCCTCGGCGCGCCGGTCTCGATCGACACCACCAAGGTGGAGGTGGCCCGCGCGGCCCTCGACGCCGGGGCGCGCATCGTGAACGACATCTCGGGGCTGCGCGAGGCCGGGATGGCCGAGCTGGCCGCCGAGAAGGGGGCGAGCCTGGTGGTGATGCACCTCCGGGCGACGCCCGAGGCGATGCAGTCCCACACCCGCTACAGCGACCTCTGGGGCGAGATCGTCGGGAGCCTCGGCCAGGCGGTCGCGGCAGCGGTGGAGGCCGGCGTGAGCCCGGACCGGATCGCGGTCGATCCGGGGATCGGCTTCGCCAAGACCGCCGAGCAGAGCCTGGCCCTCATCGCCGGCCTCGGAGAGCTCGCCAGCCTGGGCCAGCCCATCCTCGTCGGCCCCTCCCGCAAGTCCTTCATCGGCGCCGTCACCGGCGCGCCGGTGGAGGCCCGCCTGCCGGGCACCCTCGCGGCCGCGGTCCTCGCCGCGCGAGAGGGCGCCCACATCCTTCGGATCCACGACGTCGCCGAGGCCCGCCAGGCCCTCGACATCGCCGACGCCATCCGCGCCGCCGGCCCCGCGGGCAGCGCCTACGAGGCGCCCGGCCCCGTCCCCGGTGAGGAGAGCCCAGCGTGAGCAAGAGGCCAGAGAACGCCAGCCGCACCCTCTTCGGCACCGACGGTGTCCGGGGCAAGGCCAACGTCCACCCCATGACCCCCGAGATCACCATGGCCCTCGGGGCGGCCATCGCCCGCCACGTCCGCGCGGGGCCCCGCCGCCACCGGATCGTCGTGGGCAAGGACACCCGCCTCTCGGGCTACATGTTCGAGCAGGCGCTGGCCGCGGGGATCTGCTCGATGGGGGTCGACGTGCTCCTCTGCGGGCCGCTGCCCACTCCGGGGATCGCCTTCCTCACCCACTCGATGCGCGCCGACGCCGGCGCGGTGATCTCGGCCTCCCACAACTACTTCCAGGACAACGGCATCAAGTTCTTCGCCGGGGACGGCTTCAAGCTCCCCGACGCGGTCGAGGCGGCGCTCGAGGCCGACGTGATGGGCCAGAGCGGCCAGCGCCGCCGGCCCACCGACAACCGGGTGGGCAAGGCCTTCCGGATCGACGACGCGATCGGCCGCTACGTGGTGCACCTGAAGAACTGCTTCCCGGCCGACCGCACCCTCGACGGAATCCGGATGGTGATCGACTGCGCCCACGGCGCCGCCTACAAGAGCGCCCCGGCGGTCTTCGAGGAGCTCGGCGCCCAGGTCGTCCGCATGGGCAACCGCCCCGACGGCCGGAACATCAACCGCAAGTCGGGCGCGCTCCACCCCGAGCAGCTCGCCCGCTCGGTCCTGCGCCACCAGGCCCACCTGGGCATCGCCCTCGACGGCGACGCCGACCGGGTGGTGCTGGTGGACGAGAAGGGGAAGGTGGTGGACGGCGACGCCCTGATGGCGGCGCTGGCGCGCTACCTGATCCGGGGGCGGGCCCTGAAGGGCCGCACCCTGGTCACCACGGTCATGAGCAACCTCGCCCTCGACCACGCCCTGGCCGAGGTGGGCGGGAAGGTCCTGCGCACCCAGGTCGGCGACCGCTACGTCGTGGAGCGGATGCGGCAGAAGGGGCTCACCTTCGGCGGCGAGCAGAGCGGCCACCTGATCTTCCTCCAGCACGCCACCACCGGCGACGGCACCCTCGCCGGCCTGATGGTGCTGGCGATGATGCTCCAGGAGGAGCGCCCGCTCTCGGAGATCGTCGGCAGCTTCGAGCCCTTCCCCCAGATCCTCCTGGGGATCGAGGTCCGCGAGAAGCCGGCCTTCCGGCGGGTGCCCGCGATCCACAAGGCCATCGAGAAGGCCGAGCAGGCGCTGGGCGACGAGGGCAGGGTGCTGGTGCGCTACTCGGGCACCGAGCCCAAGGCCCGGGTCCTGGTCGAGGGCCGGAAGCAGGCCAAGATCGAGGCGGAGGCCCAGCGCATCGCCGAGGCCATCCGCAAGGCCATCGGCGCCTGACCCGTCCTTCCCGGCCCCGGCGCGCTGCCGGGGCCCCTTAGCGGAACAGCTCGAAGAGGAAGCGGACGAAGACCCCCAGCGGGCTGTGCAGGTGCCCCTGGCGCTTGGCCTCCCAGCTCGAGAGCGGCCGGTCCAGCGGCGAGCCCAGCCCCGTGGAGGGGGAGGGCCGGGGGGCCTCGACCGCCGGGGGCGGCGGGCCGTCCGGCGTCGAGGCCGCCCAGGAGCGGACCTGGGCGATCTCCCCGGCGTCGAGCCAGATCCCGTGCGCCCGGCACCAGTCGACGATCACGCCGGAGCGCTTCTCCCAGTTGGTGCGGTTCATCAGGGTCTCGCACTTCGGGCAGCGGATGTAGGCGGCCTGGCTCCCGGGCGGCGTCGCCCCGAGGGGCGCGCCCGCGCCGTCGGCCTCGAAGACCCCGCCCCGGGCGTCCTGCCGGGCGCTCTGGAGGAGGCTCTCCAGCTCTCCGAGATCGAACCAGGTGCCCTGGCAGGCGATGCAGACGTCGAGGGCCAGGTGCCGGTAGTGGATCTCGTAGAGGGGCTCGCCCGGGCAGCGCGGGCACTGCATGGGGGTCGAGTGGAAGGAGAAGCCTCGCCCGTTGTAGCGGATGCCGGCGTGGCAGTAGGTGCAGAGGTTCTGCTCGGTGAAGACGCCGCCACACTTGGGGCAGCGAGCCTCACGACCCGGGAGGGGGGAGTGGCTCATGTCCTAGTCCGCGCGGTAGAGCACACGGCCTCGTTTGTCGCGGCCCGCCTTGATGCGGCCCTCCTGCACCAGCTGCTGCAGCATCGACTCGGCCGTGCCGGAGTCGACGCCCGAGGACATGCTGATCCGGCCCGAGGTCGCCCAGCCATCGACCCGCCTGAGGGCGGAGAAGATGGCCTCCTTCGGGGAGAGGCCGGAGCCGCCGCCCGCCTGGCCCTGGGAGGCCAGGGCCTGCTCGTCCTCGGGGATGTTGAGCTCGCGGGTCTGGGCCCGGAACCACACCAGGAGGCCGAGGAAGGTGAGGCAGCCGAGACCGGTGATGAGCAGGTAGGCCTGGGCGCTGAGCCCCTCCTTCTTCTTGGGGGCGTTCTCGTCGACGTAGCTGCGCAGCTTGGTCGAGGGAGGACGCCCCACGTCCTGCGCGAACGCAGGAGCGGCGAAGGAGAGGGCCATGCCGACGAGCAGGCTTGCGAGGAACGCGCGCATCGACGTGGATGATAGCGGTGGAGTTCTTTCAGGGTCAACGGCCGCACGACGCCGCCCCGCCGGAGGGTCTGACGCCAGCATCCTCTCGCCCCTCGCGAAGATCCTCGGGCTATAGTGGCTGCTCTCGCCCCCGGAAACGAAGCCGTGCGCATTCTCCTCGCCATCCTCTTCGACCTCGTGGAGATCCTCTTCCACGGCACCCAGAACCTGCTCAAGGGCTGGGGGCTCAAGGGAGAGGAGGTGGCCTGGGTCGCCTTCCGCCTCGGCGGTGATCCCCCCTACCGCCGTCAGGGGCTGGTGCGGCGCCGCCTCGGCGCCCGTCGCGGCAACCCGGAGTGGGAGCCCGACCTCGAGACCTTCGGCGAGCGCCTCGAGGCCGTCGCCGGGGCGCGAGGGACGCGGGGCGTGGTGCTGCGCCTCGAGTCCCTGGAGCTCGGCCGGGCCAAGGCCCACGCCCTGGCCGGGACCCTGCGGGCCTTCCGGGAGTCCTCGGGCAAGGAGGTCGTGGTCTGGGCCGCCGCCCTCGAGGGGCCCGCGCTGGCCCTCGGCCTCGCCGCCGACCGGATCCTGGTCGCGCCCGCCGGCCGGGTGGGGGTGAAGGGCGCGGCCCTGGAGGTCACGACCGCCCGCCGGGCCCTCGAGAAGCTCGGTGCCTCGGCGGTGGTGGTGCGCCGGGGCACCCACAAGGCCGCCGGGGAGGTCCTGACCGAGGACGGGATCTCCGAGGCCTACCGGGAGACCCTCGACGGGCTCCTCGACGACGGGCACGCCCACGCGCTGGCCCGCCTGCAGGAGGGCCGCGGCGTGGACGCCGAGGTCGCCGCCAGCTGGATCGATCGCGGGCCCTACACCGCCGCCGACGCCCTCGACGAGGGGCTGATCGACGGGATCTGCTACGGCGACGAGGTCGCCGATCACCTGGAGCGCGCGGGCGCGCCCCGGCCGAAGCTGCGGCCCTGGCCGGCCTTCGCCGCCAGCCAGACGCGGCCGCTGCGCCTCCGGCCGATCCTCACGGCCCGGCCCCACGTCGCCGTGCTCTCCCTGCGGGGGCTGATCGTCGAGGGCGAGAGCCGCCCCCTCCCCGGGGGCAGCCGCACCGTCGGCGATCGCACGGTGGCCGAGGCGCTGGCCGAGCTGCGCAAGGACGAGCGGGTGAAGGCGATCGTCCTGCGGATCGACTCCCGGGGGGGCTCGGCCCACGCCTCGGATCTGATCTGGCACGAGGTGAAGCGCACCGCGGAGAAGAAGCCGGTGATCGCCTGGATGGAGAACGTCGCGGCCTCGGGCGGCTACTACATCGCCGCCGCCGCCCACGAGATCCTCGCCGCGCCCCTCTGCCTCACCGGCTCCATCGGGGTCATCGCCAGCCTCTTCGATCTCTCCGGGGTCTACGAGCGCCTCGGGCTCCGGCGCGAGCTGCTGGCCCGCGGGGACCTCGCCGCCCTGGGCACCACCTCGCGGGCGCCGACCGAGGAGGAGCTGGCGCACCTGGATCACCAGGTCGGGCAGCTCTACCAGGTCTTCAAGGAGCGGGTCGCCGCCGGGCGCGGCCTCGAGCTCGAGGAGGTGGAGGCCGTGGCCCAGGGGCGGGTCTTCACCTCCGAGCGGGCGAAGGAGCACCGGCTGATCGATCGGGTGGGGGGCTTCGAGTCGGCGGTCGACGCCGCGCGCCGCCGGGCGGGGATCGCCGGCGAGTTCGAGCTGGACTTCCGGGAGCCCCTGCCGAGCGGGCTCATGGGCCTGCTGCCCGGGATGGAGCTCCGCGAGGCGTGGCTGCCGGGCGACGCCTTCCTCCTCGACTGGGCCCACCTCGCCGCGCGGGCGCCGGGGGCGCTCTGGGCGGTGGAGCTCCTCGAGCCTCCGGGGCGATGAGCGGGATCGTGGCGAGCCGGGCCTACCTGAGCAGGCTGGTCTCCTACGCGCCGGGCCACATGGCGCGGATCCGCCTGGAGGATCCCTCCCGGCGGGGCAGCTGGGCCGAGGTCGCCGAGGGCAGCCTCCTGGTCGCCGACTTCTCCGGCTTCACCCGCCTCTCGGAGGCCCTCGGGGAGATGGGCCGGCAGGGCGCGACCGTCCTCGCCGACATCCTCAACCGCTACTTCGAGATGCTCATCGACGACGTGGGGTTGCGGCGGGGGGGCGAGCTCATCGGCTTCGGCGGTGACGGCTTCACCTTGCTCTTCCTGGAGGGCGACCACGCCCGCAACGCCGTCGCCGCCGGGCTGGAGATCCAGGAGGCGATGGCGCTCTGCGCCGAGGCGGAGACCCCCCTGGGAACCTTCCCCCTGGCGCTGCGGGTGGGCATCGCCACCGGCCCGGTCTTCCAGGCCCTCCTGGGCACCGGCGGCGGCGCCGAGGTCGTCATCGGAGGGCCCACCGTCGAGGCCGCGGTGCGGCTGCAGCAGGCCTGCGCCCGCGGCTCGGTGCTGATCTCGGAGCGCACCCGGGAGCGGGCGGGAGAGGGGCTGGCGGCCCGGCCGTGCCCCGGCGGGGACGATCGCCGGCTGGGCTTCGACGCCCACGTCGTCGAGGAGCTCGAGCCTCTGCCCCCGCACGGGGAGCCCTTCGACTGGCGCGAGCTCCTGGAGCAGCACCTGGAGGAGGCGGGGCCGATCCTCGAGCCCTTCGTCGACCCCGGGGTGCTGCCGCTGATCCAGGCGGCGCCCGAGGCACCGCGGATCGAGGCCACCTACGCCCCGGCCACGGCCCTCTTCATGCGGGTGCAGGGCGTCCCCCTCCACGGCGGCGCCGAGGTCCTGCCCACCCTGGTGGAGCTCACCGAGGCCCTCTCGGCGGTGCTGGAGCCGGTGGGCGTCCCCCTGCGCAAGACCGACGTCTCGGAGGCCGGGATCAAGATGATCCTGATCTTCGGTCCCCCGGCGGGGGCCGAGACCCACGTCCTGGACGCGGCCCTGACCGCCAGCGTCATCCGCACCGGCCTGGCGCCCACCCGGCCGCGGACGGCCCCCTTCTCGGGGCTGGAGGTGCGCTTCGGCCTGGCCACCGGCAGCGTCTGGGCCGGGGAGGTGGGCTCGCGCCGGCGGCGGGAGTACAGCGCCATCGGCGACGCCGTGAACCTCGCCGCCCGCCTCGCGGATCGGGCCGAGCCCTGGGAGATCCTCTGCACCGAGGAGATCGCCCGGGCGGCCGATCCCTACCTGCAGAGCGAGGACCGGGGCCCGCTCGCCATCCGGGGCAAGGCCCGTGAGGTGCCCTGCCATCGCATCCTGCCTCCCCGCTAGCCCTGCTTCTGGAGAAGCCCGTGACCCGACGCCTCCTCGCCGCTCTCTGCCTGCTCCTGCCCCTCGCCGCGAGCCCCGCCTGCTGCCCGGACCCCCGGGTGGTGCCGGACGATCCGGTGAGGCCTCCGCCGGTGGTCGTGGCGGACCCCGACGCGGCCGGGGAGATCCGCGCGGTCCTCGAGGCCTTCGCCGCGGCCGCCGCCGAGGGCAGCTTCGAGGACGCCTACGCCCTGCTCTCCGGCCACCACCGGGCCCGCTACAGCGTCGAGACCCTCCGGCGGGATCACGAGGAGGCGGGCTCCGAGGCGCAGGCCCTGATCGACCGGCTGAAGGCGGCGCTGGCCTCCGGGGCCGAGCCCCTCGTCGAGGGCGAGGGCGCCACCTTCCCCCTCGGGGGCGGCCTCTCCATCGGGCTGGTCTACGAGGAAAAGTACTGGCGAATCGACCGTTTGCGGTGATTACTTCACGAGGAAGGTGAAGACGCCATCCCAGCCCTCGGGCGCCTCGTCCCCGAGGCTGGCGAGGCGCTCCAGGTAGAGGGCCGCCACCGCGTCGCCGGGGTTGTCGGCCGCGAAGGCCGTGAAGGCCTCCCGGGCGGCCGGGAAGCGGCCCTCCCGCCAGGCCGCGAGGGCGGCCTCGAAGCGCTCGAGCCCGGCGTAGCTCGCGATCTGGCGGTCGGGGCCGGCGAGGAGCTCGTGGATCGAGACCGGCTCCTCCTTGCCCTTCACCCGGACCCGGTCGACCTCCCGAAAGGCGAAGCCCCCGGGGGCGGCCGCCCGGGTCTGCTCCCCGCAGAGGCAGAAGACCCCGTAGTTCTTGGTGAGCCCCTCGAGGCGCGCGGCGAGGTTCACCGCGTCGCCCACCACCGTGTAGTCGAAGCGGGCCCGCGAGCCCATGTTGCCCACGACCATCTCGCCGGTGTTCAGCCCGATCCCGATGGCGAGGTCGGCGAAGGCGCCCTCTTCGGCCGCCCGCACCTCCTCGAGGGCGGCGTGCATGGCCAGGGCCGCCCGGAGGGCCATGGCCGGGTGATCGGGCGAGTGCACGGGCGCGCCGAAGACCGCCATGATCGCGTCGCCGATGTACTTGTCGAGGAGCCCCCCCTCGCCGAGGACCGCGCCGGTCATCGGGTCGAGATAGCGGCCCAGGAAGGCCACGACCTCCTCCGGTGAGTGCTTCTCCGAGAGCGTGGTGAAGCTGCGGATGTCCGAGAAGAGCACCGTCAGCTCCTGACGGGCGCCCCCGGGGGCCAGGGCCGCCGGGTCCCGGATGAGCTGCTCGATCACCGCCGGCGAGAGGTAGTGGGCGAAGGTGTGGCGCAGCTGGCGGCGCTGCTGGCCCTCCTGGAGCCAGCCCAGGAGGAGCCCGGCGCCCAGGGCCGAGACGAGGGCCAGCCCGGGCCCCACCGCGGCCAGCCAGAGGCCCTGGTGGCGGAAGAGGAGCCAGAGGGCGAGGGCGTGGCCCGCCGCCAGGAGGAGGGCCCCGCCGATGCGCCAGCCCGGACCGAAGCTCCAGGCCGGCAGGAAGAGGAGGACCACCCCGAGGCCCAGGAGGAGAGTGAGGAGGGCGTCGGTGAGGGGGGCGCTGCGCCGGTGGAAGTCGCCGGCCAGGAAGTTGTCGATGGCCTCGGCGTGGAGGAAGACGCCGGGCAGGACCTCGTCGAGGGGCGTGTGGAGGGCGTCGTGGCCGAGGTAGGTGACGCCGACCAGGACCATCTTCCCCTGCAGGGCGCCCTCCGGGAGCTTCCCCTCGACCACGTCGACGGCGGAGTGGAAGGGGAAGGCCTGGCGGCCCCGGAGGTTGAGCAGGGCCCGGAGCCCGGGCTCCAGGATCAGCTCTCCCCCCTCGCCCCAGGCGATGGTGGGCGGGCCCCCGGTGTAGGCGAGCCCCCCCCGGCCGTAGCCCGCGTGCCGCGCCAGGACCTGGAGGGAGAGGGGCGCGAAGGGGCGGTCCTGGTGGAAGCTCACCACCGGCAGGGTCCGGACGATCTTGTCGGGGTCCTCCTGCAGGTTGATGGTGCCCAGGGCGGCGGCCTCCCGGGCGAAGAGGGGCAGCGAGGCCAGCGCCCGCGGCGTGTTGCGGTAGGGCTCGGTCCCGGGGGCGAACTGGCCGTAGGTGCCGCGGCGCAGCGCCCGGCCGTCGACCTCCGGCCCGCCGCGGTTGCCGAGGTGGAGGGCGAGGACCACGTCCCGCCGCCGGGAGAGGGTCTCGGCGAGGATCCGGTCCCCGGCGAGAAGCTCGCTGATCTTCCGCAGGAGCTGCCAGGAGGGGAGGGCCTCACCCTCGGGGCTCCCGGGCGGCGGCTCCTCCCGCAGCAGCGCCTCGATCTCGGCGGCCAGCTCGGGCCCGAGGAGGGCCTCGGGCTCGGCGAGGAAGAGGTCGAGACCGATGACGCTGGCCCCGGCCCCGCGCAGGGCCTCGATCAGGCGGGCCAGCCCGGCCCGCCGGGTGAAGAGCTCGGGATCCCGGGCGGAGGTGGCGTCGTCCAGGCCGACCACCACCACCTCGCCGCGGGAGGGCTGGGGGCCGCGCAGGCGCGTCCGCAGGTCGTAGCTCCAGCGCTCGAGGCTCTCCAGCGGCGCCGGGCGCAGTCCGCTGGCGAGCGCCCAGAGGGCGACCAGCAGGGCGGCGACCCAGGCGGGCTGCTTCAGGAGCCTCACGGACGGGTCAGGCGCAGGGTGATCCAGCCCTTGCTGTCCTTCTTGCCCTTCCAGGCCTGGCCCAGCAGGTGCGGCCGCGCGCAGAGGGGCAGGGGGCGGGCGCCCTCGAGCCGGGCGCGGACGATCTTTCCGTCCTTCACCTTGAAGAGGAGGGTCATCACGTTACGCGGCGGCGGCAGCTCTTTGAAGAGACACTTGCGCAGGGCCTGGTTCCGCAGGAGCTGCCGCCGGTTGAGGGGGGCGGAGGTGCTGGCCTTCGCCTCCTCCTTCGCCTTGGCCTTCTCCAGCGCGGGCGCGGGCGCGGGCGCTCCGCCGCGGGCCTCCGTGGCCTGCAGCCGGGCGCCCTCGAGGGCGTCGTCGGCCTCGGAGAGGGAGAGGTCGGCGGAGCCGGTCTTCGGCGGGGCGGGCGGCGCCTCGAGGGCGGCCGGGGCCGCGCCGGCCAGGCCGTCGGCCGCGCCGACCATCGAGCGGGCCGAGTCCTCTTCCCGCTCGAGCGCGGCGGCCTCCCGGGGGGGCGGGGGCGGCGCCGGGGAGGCGCTCGGGGCGGGGCGCGCCGGGGGCTTCATCGGGACCGACCTCGCCGCCGAGAGGGACTTCTTGCTGGAGCGGGCCCCCTTCGAGGCCGGGGCCGCCGGGACGGTCTCCACGGCCGTGATCCGGGAGTGCCAGCCGGCCGTCCGCTCGGCGCTGGCGAGGGCCTCCGCGCGCAGGGGCTCCTCCTCGGGGTAGAGGAGGGCGGCGAGCTGCCTCGCCGCGGGCGCGGCCTCTCGCGTGGTGCCGAGGAGCGCGATCTTGTCCACCCGCAGGCGCAGCTCCTCGTCGATGCGGACCAGGTGACCGTTCTTCAGGTGGAGGATGGCGAAGGACTCGAAGTCGGTGACGATGACGTCCCGCCCGTCGAGCTGGGTCCCCACGGCGAGGGCCCGGGGCTCCTGCCCCGGGCGCTGCAGCTCCACCTCCCCCTGGACGAGGATCACCTGCGCGAGGGGCTCGCCGGCCTCGCTCGATCCCGAGACGAAGAGGAGGGTGAGGGCGAGGAAGAGGGGGAGCTTCGTGCGCAGGGTGGTCATGGTCACGGCGAGTCTCCTCTCGCGGACGCCTCCGGTCAAAGGGGGCTGGAGGACCATCAGTCCTTCTTCTTCCGCCGCTTCTTCTTCGGGGCCTCCAGCTCGAGCTTGAGGGTCGTGCGCTGGTCCCGGGCGATCCGGATCGTGCGCGTCTCGTCGATGCCCGCCGCCTCGTCGTGGAGACGGACGGTGTGCTCGCCGACCTTCAGGTCCTCCAGGTAGACCGGGGTTCGCCCTCGCTCCACCCCGTCCACGCTGATGTCCACCTCGGGCCGGGTCGAGAGGTAGAGCTGACCGGTGCCCAGGCGCTCCGGCGGCGGTGGCGGCGGCGGCGGCGGATCGAAGGGGGGCGGGGCAGCCTCGGCCACGCCGTCCTGGAGCCGGATGAGCTCGTCGTCGAAGGGGGGCGGCGCCGCCTCGGCCACCCCGTCCTGGCGGCGGAGCACCTCGATCTCGTCGAAGGGGGGCGGGGCGGCCTCGGCGACGCCGTCGACCCGGCGCACCCGCTCCTTCTGCTTCGCCGGCCGGGCGGGGGCGGGCGCCAGCGCCGGGGTCGAGGCGCCCGCGCTGCGGGCCTCGGCGTCGCTCGGCGGTCCGTAGGCGTTGCCGTCGTGGATCACCGAGGTGTCCTCGTGGGCCTGCGGCGGCGGGTCCTGCGGGGCCGGCGGCGGTCCGTCGTAGACCTCGTCGTAGGGGGGCGGCGCGGCCTCGGCCACCCCGTGGTCCACCTTCGAGCGCCCGCTGCAGGCCGTGGCGCTCGCCAGCCCCGCGGCCACCAGCACCGCGGCGGCGTGGCGGGGGAGGCGGGCCAGGCGGGAGGCCAGGCCCTCCGGGGGCAGGGCCTCGCCCACGGCCAGGTCGATCACCGGGGAGGTCAGGCCGTCGATCCGGGCCCGCAGCTCGCAGAGCCGCTCGAGCTGCACGCGCCGGCTGGAGAGCTCGCGCCGGGAGAGCTCGGCCAGGCCCCGGGCGAGGGCGGGATCGTCGTCGGAGGGAGCCTCGCCGCAGAGGAGCACCAGCTCCCGGAAGTAGGCGGCGGTCTCCAGGTTCAGGTCGATCTCGAAGCGGGCGAAGTCGCCGGCCGTGCGGCGGGCCTTCCGGCCCCCGTAGAAGTGGCGCAGGACGGCCGCCTGGTGGTCGAGGCGGATGACCTGCCCGAGCAGGTCGTCCTTGCCCCAGCAGCGCCCGGCGAAGAGGTCCTTGCCCTTCTCCCAGACCCGGGCCACCCGGGGGTCGGCGTAGCGGTAGGTGCGGGCGAGGTAGCTGCCCTGGGCGCGCCCCTCGGCGATCATCCGCGCCTCGAGGGGGGTCCCGGCGTAGAGCTCGGCCCGGCAGTAGTTCAGGGGGTGGGCCGGGTGGCGCTCCACGAAGGCGAGGTCCGAGAGCATGCTCTCGATCGTCGCGTCGGGGTGGAAGATGATCATCGTGTACTGGGAGGAGAGCTCCAGCGCCTCGCAGAGGGCGACGGCTCCTTCGGCCTCCTCGGGGGTCTGGCGCCGGCCGATGGAGTCCATCCCGCGCTGGCTGGAGGACTCGATCCCCAGGAAGATGCGCAGCAGGCCCATCTCCAGGAGCTGCTCCAGGGCCGGGCGGTCGACGTCCCGGGGCCCCGCCTTCATCACGATCCCGATCCCCTCGAGCCCGTGGCCGTCGATGGCGTCGGCCAGCCGGCCGAGGCGCTCGCGGTTGTTCTTCGGGTTGGGCACCAGGAAGTTGTCGTCGTGAAAGACGAACTGCCGGACGCCGCGGGCGTGGAGGAAGGCCATCTCCCGGGCGATGTCCTCGGGCTCCCGGCGGCGGAAGCGCGGCCCCTCGACCTGGCGGTGGAGGGTGGCGATGCAGCAGTAGTCGCAGGCCCTCACGCAGCCCCGGGCCCCCATCAGGTAGGCGGTCGGGACGCCGGCCAGGAGGCGGGCGGGGCCGGCGCGATCGGGGAAGGGGAGGGACTCGAGCTCGCGGCGGACGGGGCGGGGCGCGCTCCGGCGCAGGTGCTCGCCCTCCCGGTGGACCAGGCCCGGCACCTCCGGGGCGCGGCGCAGCAGCCCGGCGCCCAGGCCGGCCAGCTCGACCAGGCTGTCCTCGGCCTCGTGGAGGAGGATCAGATCGAGGGCCGGGACGTCCCGGAGGATCGCCTCGGCGGCGCAGGTGGCGAAGTGCCCGCCGGCGATCACCGGCCGCGCGGGATCCTCGGCCTTCAAGGCCTCGGCCAGGGCGAAGAACTGCGGGGCCCGGACCTGGAAGGAGAGGGAGAGGCCGACCAGATCGGCGCCCCGCGCCAGGCCCAGGACCCGGGCGGCGTCGGCGGGGCCGTTGAAGGCCGCCTGGAGGGCCTCGTGGCCCGCCTGCTGGAGGGAGGCCGCCAGGTAGCCCAGCGAGACGTTGGCCTCGAGGTCGGGACCGACCAGGAGCACGCGCATGAGGTCCCCCTTTCGTGGGCGCTACGGTTGGAGAGCACGGCCGGATGCGCCCGAAGGAGGGTCGAGCGTACCAGGCCCCGGTGGCTTGCTTCCATCCACTACGGCCGGGGCGCCCCCGGGATCTGCCGAGGGCCCCCTTCCGCGGGGTTTGACGGGGCCGATGCGCGGTCGCATGATGCGCGCCCGATTCGCGCCGGCCCCACGCGCCCGCACCGAAGGAAGAGGAGTTTCCAATGGCCACGCCGACCCCCGACCAGATCCTCGAGGCCCTCAAGAGCGTCGAGGACCCCGACCTCCACCGCGACATCGTCAGCCTCGGCTTCGTGCAGGACCTGAAGGTGGAGGGCGACAAGGTCGCCTTCACCCTCCAGCTGACGACCCCGGCCTGCCCGATCCGCGACCAGCTCAAGGCCTCGGCCGAGGGCGCCGTGGCGGCCCTGGAGGGCGTCGCCACCGTCGAGGTCGCGCTCTCGGCCACCGTGCCCAGCAGCGCCGGCCCCGGCACGGCGGGCGCCGAGCCGGTGGCCCCCGGGGTGAAGAACATCATCCTGGTCGGCTCCGGGAAGGGCGGCGTGGGCAAGTCCACCGTCGCCGTGAACCTGGCCGTGGCACTGAAGCAGCTCGGCGCCTCGGTGGGCCTGATGGACGCCGACGTCTACGGCCCCTCGGTCCCGATGATGCTCGGTGTCTCCGACGCCCAGCCCACCAGCAAGGACGGCAAGCACCTCGAGCCCATCGAGGTCGACGGCCTGAAGGTCATGTCCATCGGCTTCCTGGTGGAGTCCGACCAGGCCATGATCTGGCGCGGCCCGATGCTCAACCAGGCGGTCGTGCAGTTCCTCCGGGACGTGCGCTGGGGCGAGCTGGACTACCTGGTCGTCGACCTGCCCCCGGGCACCGGCGACGTGCAGCTGACCATCGCCCAGCAGGTCCGCGCGGCGGGCTCGGTGCTGGTCAGCACCCCCCAGGACGTGGCGCTCCTCGACGTGATCCGCGCCAAGGGGATGATGGACCGGGTCCAGATCCCGGTCCTGGGCCTGGTGGAGAACATGAGCTTCTTCCTCTGCAGCCACTGCAACGAGCGCACCGAGATCTTCGATCACGGCGGCGCCCGCGAGGCCGCCAAGAAGCTCTCCGTGCCCTTCCTGGGCGCCATCCCGATCCAGCCCGCGGTGCGGGAGGGCGGCGACCGGGGCAAGCCGGTGGTGATGGCCGATCCCGAGTCCGAGATCTCCCAGACCTTCCTGCAGGTGGCCCGCGAGGTCGCCCACCAGGTCAGCCTCGCGGCGGTGGGGGAGACCGAGACGGCCGCGCCCACCCTGCGCATGAGCCCCTGACGATGCGGAGGGTCGGGCTGCTCCCCCGGATCCTCCCGATCGGGCTCCTCCTCGCGGCGGGCGCCTGCGGGCCCGGTCCGCACGCGCCCGCGCTGGACGAGCTGCGCTGCCGGAACGGTGACGCGGCCTGCCAGTCCAGCTCGGACCCCTTCCTGCTGGAGCTGGAGGTCGACCTGGTCGACCCGGACGGGGACCTGATGGGCGGCGCCCTCCAGCGCTTCCTGGACGGCCAGCTCCTGGGCGACCGGGAGCCCCTCGACGCGCTGCTGCGGGCCGGGGGGATGACCGCGGGGACCACCGAGGGGACCCTCCCGGTGGATCTGGGGCTGGAGCTGAGCGAGCTGCGCGACGGAATGCGGATCGAGGTGGCGGTCCAGATCGAGGACGCGGCGGGCCACGCCAGCAACCGGCCGGCGCTGGTGCTGGAGCTCACGCTGCGCTGAAGAGGGTCCCGGTTCTCGACCGGCCCGCCGGGAAGGGCTATTCCTCGACCCATGGTCGATCCCATCCCCCCCCGCGACGACGACGACGAAGAGATCCTCGACGAGCCGCTCCGCCGGCGCCTCGAGGGCTACGTGCCCGAGGCCGTGAAGAAGCTGGCCCTGGCCGGCGTGGGGGCGCTCTTCCTCACCGAGGAGGGCATCCGCAGCGTCCTCTCGGAGATGAAGCTGCCCCGCGAGGCCGTCTCCGGCGTCCTCTCCCAGACCGAGAAGGCGCGCTCCGAGCTCTTCCGGATGATCGCCGAGGAGTTCCGCCGCTTCCTGGAGCACGCCAACATCTCGGGTGAGCTCTCGAAGGTCCTCACCAACGTCACCGTGGACGTGAACGCGACCATCGCGTTCCGACGGAACGAGGAGGGGAAGCTCGAGACCGACGTGAAGAGCGACGTGAAGCGGCGGCGTGGGGGCGACGAGGGCGGCGACGAGTAGGCTCGCGGGCTTCGAGCTACGAGCTGCGAGCTTCGAGCGAATAGGCTGACGGCTGTGAAGAGGGGCTCTCGGGCCTCCCTTTTCACCCCCGGCGACCCGGTTGCTCACAGCTCATAGCTCGTAGCTCATAGCCGTCGCCCCGACGCCCGACAGGGCATCAAACTCCCTTTCGGCCACCGTCCGAGGCGGTGGCTGACAGAGGACCCCAAGGGGGATATGTGTCCCCCTTCATCCCCGACGTAACCAACGAAGGAGGCGTGCGATGGAGGTCAAGAACCTCGGAGTCCTTGGTGCCGGTCAGATGGGAGCGGGCATCGCCCAGGTGGCCGCCCAGGCCGGTCTGACGGTGAAGCTGGTGGATCTGGAGGACGCCTTCGTCGAGAAGGGCCTGGCCACCATCGCGGGGAGCCTCGACCGCCTCATCAAGAAGGAGAAGATCGAGGCGGCCGAGAAGGACGCCATCCTCGGTCGGATCAGCGGGAGCACCGATCTGGGCGCCTTCGAGGGCTGCGACTTCGTCGTCGAGGCCATCGTCGAGAACGAGGCCGTGAAGAAGGAGGTCTTCGCCAAGCTCGACGGCATCCTCCCGGCCCACGCCATCCTGGCCTCGAACACCTCGTCCATCTCGATCACCCGCCTGGCGAACGCGACGAAGCGCCCGGAGCAGGTCATCGGGATGCACTTCATGAACCCCGTGCCCCTGATGAAGCTGGTCGAGGTCATCCGCGGCATCGCCACCTCGGACGCCACCTGGGAGGCGACCCGCCAGCTCGCCGAGAAGGTCGGCAAGACGGTCGTCCTCTCCAAGGACTACCCGGGCTTCATCGTGAACCGGGTCCTGATGCCGATGATCAACGAGGCCTTCTACGCCCTCTACGAGGGGGTCGCGACGGCCGAGGACATCGACGCTGGCATGAAGCTGGGCACCAACCAGCCCATGGGCCCGCTCACCCTGGCCGACTTCATCGGCCTGGACACCTGCCTGGCCATCATGGAGGTGCTCCACGGCGGCCTGGCCGACACCAAGTACCGCCCCTGCCCCCTGCTGCGTCAGTACGTGGACGCGGGCTGGATGGGCCGGAAGACCGGCCGCGGCGTCTACACCTACGAGAGCTAGAGAGGGTCCTGCGATGAGCTACGAGAACCTGAAGGTCGAGGTCGAGGGCGGCATCGCCACCGTCACCATCGATCGTCCCAAGGCCCTCAACGCCCTGAACCCCGAGACCATCACCGAGCTGGGCGAGGCCTTCGCGGCCTTGCGGGACTCGGGGGAGGTGCGGGTGGCCATCCTCACCGGCGGCGGCGAGAAGGCCTTCGTGGCCGGCGCCGACATCTCGGCGATGGCCGGCTACACCGTCGAGGAGGCCCGCCACTTCGCCACCCTCGGGCAGAAGGTCTTCGACAGCCTGGCCGAGATGCCCTTCCCGGTGATCGCCGCCGTGAACGGCTTCGCCCTGGGCGGCGGCTGCGAGCTGGCCCTGGCCTGCGACCTCGTCTACGCCTCCACCAACGCCAAGCTGGGCCAGCCCGAGGTGAACCTCGGCGTGATCCCCGGCTTCGGCGGGACCCAGCGCCTCGCGCGCCGGGTCGGCATCGCGCGCGCCAAGGAGCTGATCCTCACCGGCAACGTCATCAAGGCCGACGCCGCCCGCTCGATGGGCCTGGTCCTGGAGGTCTTCGAGCCGGGGGCGCTGCTGCCCAAGGTGAAGGAGATCGCCAAGACCATCGCCGCCAAGGGCCCCCTCGCGGTCGCCCAGGCCAAGCGCGCCATCGATCAGGGCCAGGACGTGGGGCTGCCTTCGGCCAACGCCCTCGAGGTCCACGCCTTCGCCCAGCTCTTCGGCAGCGAGGACCAGAAGGAGGGCATGGCCGCCTTCCTCGAGAAGCGCGACGCGAAGTTCCAGGGCCGCTAGCGGCGACACCGACCCGACCCGACACCATCAGGAGAGACACGATGATCTTCGAGCTGACCGAAGAACAGAAGATGCTGCAGGACACCTGCCGGAGCTTCGCCGAGTCCGAGCTCGCCCCGAACGCGGGCAAGTGGGACGAGGAGAAGACCTTCCCCGCCGAGGCGGTGAAGAAGGTCGCCGAGCTGGGCCTGATGGGCGTGGCCGTCCCCGACGGCGAGGGCGGCTCGGGGATGGACAACGTCTCCTACGCGGTGGCGATGGAGGAGATCAGCGCGGGCTGCGCCGCCACCGGCGTGATCATGTCGGTGAACAACTCGCTCTACTGCGACCCGGTGCTGCGCTACGGCACCGAGGCGCAGAAGGAAGAGTTCCTCCGGCCCTTCGCCTCCGGGCAGAAGCTCGGCTGCTTCTGCCTCACCGAGCCCCAGGCTGGCTCCGACGCCGCCAAGCAGAAGACGACGGCGGTGCTCGAGGGGGACCAGTGGGTGCTCAACGGCGCCAAGAACTGGATCACCAACGGCCCCACCGCCGACGCGGCCCTGGTCTTCGCCATGACCGCCCCGGAGAAGGGCGTGAAGGGCATCTCCGCCTTCCTGGTCGACACGAAGACCGAGGGCTTCGAGGCCGGCGAGCCCGAGAAGAAGATGGGCATCCGGGCGGCCCTCTCCTCGGGGATCTTCTTCGAGAACTGCCGCATCCCGAAGGAGAACCTCCTGGGCCAGGAGGGCGAGGGCTTCAAGATCGCCATGAGCACCCTCGACGGCGGCCGGATCGGCATCGCCGGCCAGGCCCTGGGCATCGCCGCCGCCGCCCTGAAGCTGGCCACCCAGTACTCCCTGGAGCGGGAGGCCTTCGGGGGCCCCATCGCCAACCTCCAGGCGATCCAGTTCATGCTGGCCGACATGGCCACCGAGCTGGACGCAGCAAGGATGCTGGTCTGGCGGGCCGCCTGGATGAAGGACCAGAAGCAGCGCCACTCCAAGGAGTCGGCGATGGCCAAGCTCTACGCCGCCGAGGCCGCCACCCGCATCACCCACAAGGCCCAGCAGATCCTGGGCGGCAACGGCTACTCCGCGGAGTACGCGGCCGAGCGCCACTACCGCGATGCCCGGATCACCGAGATCTACGAGGGCACCAGCGAGATCCAGCGCCTGGTCATCGCCTCCTCCATCCTCCGGGGCTGAAACGATGAACTTCGCCCTCGAAGAGCACGAGCTGATGGTGCAGGAGACCGCCCGGCGGGTGGCCGTGGATCACCTCGCGCCGGGGGCCAAGGCCCTCGACGAGAGCCACGCCTTCCCGAAGGAGAACATCGAGCGCCTGGGCGAGCTGGGCCTGCTGGGGGTGAACATCCCCGAGCAGTACGGCGGCGCCGAGGCCGGGCCGGTGGCCTACAGCCTGGCCATGATGGAGGTCGGCGCGGCCTGCGCGGCCACCGGCGTGACCATGGCGGTCACCAACATGGTGGGCGAGATCATCGCGGCCTTCGGCACCGAGGAGCAGAAGGCGAAGCACATCCCGAAGCTGACCTCGGCCGAGTACGGGGCGGGCGCCTTCGCGCTCTCCGAGGCCCACTGCGGCTCCGACGCGGCGGCCCTTCGCACGAAGGCCGTCCTCGACGGCGACGAGTGGGTCATCGACGGCGAGAAGATGTGGATCACCAGCGGCGACGTCGCCGGGGTGATCGTCGTCTGGGCCCGGACCAGCGGCACCGGTCCGAAGGGCATCACCTGCTTCCTGGTCGAGGGGGGCACCCCGGGCCTCTCCGCCGGGAGACCTGAGGAGAAGACCGGCCAGCGCGGCTCCTCGACGGTCAGCCTCACCCTGGAGGGGGTGCGGGTGCCGAAGAGCGCGATGCTCGGCGAGGAGGGGCAGGGCTTCAAGATCGCCATGATGGCCCTCGACGGCGGCCGCATCGGGGTCGCCTCCCTGGCCACCGGCATCGGCCGGGCCGCCCTGGAGGCCGCCCGGACCTACGCCAACGACCGCCAGGCCTTCGGCAAGCCCCTCGCCGACTTCCAGGCCATCCAGTGGAAGCTGGCCGACATGGCCACGGAGCTCGACGCCGCCCGCCTGCTGGCGCTGCGGGCCGCCTGGCTGAAGGGGCAGGGGAGGCGCTTCTCCATCGAGGCCAGCATGGCCAAGGTCTTCGCCTCCGAGAAGGCGCTGGCCGCCTGCAACGAGGCCGTGCAGATCCACGGCGGCTTCGGCTACGTGAACGAGTTCCCGGTCGAGCGCTACCTGCGGGACGTGCGGGTGACGACCATCTACGAGGGGACCTCCGAGATCCAGCGCCTCGTCATCGCGCGCTCCCTGCTCGCGTAGCTCGCAGCCGATAGGCACCCTCGTCCAGCTGGTCTAGATTGCTCTGCCATGAGCATGATCGACAAGGACGCCCTGCAGCAGCTGCTCGAGCAGAAGGACTCCTGGACCCGCGAGGAGCTCGCCCAGGCCCTCGAGCGCCTCCCGAGGCGCAAGCCGAGGTTCGAGACCGACTCCGGCATCCCCTACGAGGACATCATCGGCCCCGAGGCCATCGCGCAGATGGATCCGGCCGAGATCGGCCTGCCCGGGCAGTACCCCTACACCCGCGGCGTGCAGCCGACGATGTACCGGGGTCGCCTCTGGACGATGCGGCAGTTCGCGGGCTTCGGCTCCCCCGAGGACACCAACAAGCGCTTCAAGTACCTGCTGGAGCACGGGGTGATGGGCCTCTCGACGGCCTTCGACATGCCCACCCTCATGGGCTACGACCCCGACCACCCGATGAGCCTCGGTGAGGTGGGGAAGGAGGGCGTCTCGGTGGCCTCCCTGGAGGACATGGAGGTCCTCTTCGCGGACATCCCGCTGGACAAGGTCACCACCTCGATGACCATCAACGCCCCGGCGATCATCATGCTCGCCATGTACGTGGCGGTGGCCGAGAAGCAGGGCGTGGGTCCCGAGAAGCTCGGCGGCACCATCCAGGCGGACATCCTCAAGGAGTTCATCGCCCAGAAGGAGTGGATCTGCCCGCCCCGGCCCTCGATGCGGATCCTCATCGACATGATCGAGTGGTGCACCCACAACATGCCGCGCTGGAACAGCGTCTCGGTGAGCGGGTACCACATCCGCGAGGCCGGAGCGACGGCGGTCCAGGAGCTGGCCTTCACCCTCGCCGATGGATTGGGCTACGTGGAGTGGTCCATCGAGCGGGGCATGGACGTGGACGAGTTCGCGCCGCGCCTCTCCTTCTTCTGGGACGTGCACAACGACTTCCTGGAGGAGATCGCCAAGTTCCGCGCCGCGCGCCGGATGTGGGCGAAGCTGCTCAAGGAGCGCTACGGCGCCAAGGACGCCCGCTCCCTCCTGCTGCGGACCCACGCCCAGACCGCGGGCGTCTCGCTCACCGCCCAGCAGCCCCTGAACAACGTCGCCCGGGTGGCCCTCCAGGCCATGGCGGCGGTCCTCGGCGGCACCCAGTCCCTCCACACCAACTCCCTCGACGAGACCTACGCGCTCCCGACCGAGGAGGCGGTGACCGTGGCCCTCCGCACCCAGCAGATCATCGCCCACGAGTCGGGCGTCGACCGGGTGGTGGATCCCTTCGGCGGCTCCTACGTGATGGAGCACCTCACCAACGAGATGGAGCGCCGGGCCATGGAGATCATCGACAAGATCGACGCCATGGGCGGCATCGTTGCGGCGGTGGAGTCGGGCTATCCCCAGAAGGAGATCGCCGAGTCCGCCTACCAGCACCAGCGGGAGGTGGACCGCAAGGAGCGGATCATCGTCGGGGTGAACGACTTCGTCTCCGAGGGCGACAACCCGATCGAGCTGCTCCATATCGACGAGGCGGTGGCCCGTCACCAGAAGGAGCGGCTGGCGAAGGTGAAGGAGAAGCGGGACGCCGCGGCGGTCGAGAGGGCCCTGGCGGCGATCAAGCAGGCCGCGGACGAGGGGGAGAACCTCTTCCCGTCGATCCTCGATGCGGTGCGGGTCTACGCGACCGTCGGGGAGATCTCGGACGTGTTCCGGGAGGCGTTCGGGGTCTATCGCGAGACGGCGGTGTTCTGATCGGGCTGCGAGCTACGAGCTGCGAGCTAGGGCTCGTGATCGGGGGGTACTAGCGATGGCGCGGGAGCCGAGGCTTTCCGGGGAGCTGGTGATCCCGGAGGAGATCCGGGCGGCGCTGGCGGAGCTGCGGCTGATCCACGGGATCGACGCGGTGGCGGAGCTCTGCCTCGACGAGGTCCGGGCCCTGGAGCGGGCGATCCAGCACCGCTTCCCCGACGCGCTGCTGGCGCTGCTGGCGGCGCACCTGAAGCCCCTGGTGCACGCCTACGAGCTGGACCTCGACAAGGTGATGGCGCTCTCGGGGAGGGTCCACGCCCTGGGCGGGCGCGGCGATCTGGTGGCCTTCGCGAAGGATCCCGCCGACGGGCGCTACCTCTGCTGGGTGAAGGGCGAGCCCCGGGAGCCGCTGCCCCTCCTGCTTTTTGAGCCCGGCACCCGCGCGTCGTCCTCGACGACCCTGCCGGAGGTGCTGGCGGAGTGGATCGCCACCCACCGGCAGCTCCACCCCGACGCCCCCCGCTTCGAGGCGGGCCTGGCCGCCACCTTCCACCCCCGGACGGTGATGCCCCTGCCGGGCGGCAGCGACGGCCGCCGGGTGCGGCACGCGAAGTTCGGCGAGGGGAGGGTGCTCCTCGAGTCCGGCAGCGGCCCGACCCGCAAGGTGAAGGTCGACTTCCCCGGCCACGGGCTCAAGCACCTGCAGGCCCGCTTCCTGACCTACCTCGACGAGGAGGAGGCATGAAGCGAAGGGCGATGAAGCTGATGAAGATCACCGGGATCACCCTCGCCGCCTTCGCCGGCCTCACCCTGCTGGCGACCTCCTCCTGCGTGGTGCGCCAGCTCGGCGGCGCCTTCACCCGCCTGCCGGGGGAGGCCAAGCAGCAGCTCTCGGTGGGGGCGCGGAAGCTGGTGCTCGAGAGCCTGGAGGGCCTCGACACGAGCAAGGTCCGGGACTTCCACGTCCACATGCTGGCCCTGGGCAGCGAGGTGGAGGGCGCCTACATCAACGAGGCGATGACCTCCTGGGGCAGCCCGGTCCGCTACTTCAAGTACCTCATCTACCGCTCGGCGGCCGGCATCCAGGACGTGGAGAGCGCCGACGCGCAGTTCCGCGAGCGCCTCGTCGATCTCGGGAAGCACCTCCCGATGTCGATGAAGCTCCACATCCTCGCCTTCGACGAGCACTACAACGCCGACGGCACCGTGAACGCCGAGAAGACCGAGTTCCACACCCCGAACGCCTACGTCTTCGCCATGGCGAAGCAGCACCCCGGGCTCTTCGAGCCGGTGATGAGCGTCCACCCCTACCGGAAGGACGCCCTCGAGGCCCTGGATCGCTGGGCGAAGGAGGGCGGGCACTACGTGAAGTGGCTGCCCAACGCGATGGGGATGGATCCGGGGGACGAGCGCCTCGACCCCTACTACGAGAAGATGAGGGAGCACGGCCTGGTGCTCATCACCCACGCCGGCGAGGAGCAGGCCGTGGAGTCCGAGGAGGACCAGGCCCTGGGCAACCCCCTGCGCCTGCGGCGGGCCCTCGACCACGGGGTGAAGGTCATCGTCTCCCACTGCGCCAGTCTGGGCACGGACGTCGATCTCGACGACCCCGAGGGGAAGCGGGTGCCCAGCTTCGAGCTCTTCCTGCGCCTGATGGACGACCCGAGGTACGAGGGCCTGGTCTTCGGGGACATCTCGGCCCTCACCCAGTTCAACCGGCTGGGGGGGCCGCTGGACACGATCCTGAAGCGCCAGGATCTCCACCCGCGCCTGGTCTACGGCACCGACTACCCCCTGCCGGCCATCAACGCCCTGGTGCGCACCGAGGACCTCGTCGCGGGGGGCTACATCACCAAGAAGGAGCGGCGCTGGCTCAACGAGATCTACGAGTTCAACCCGATCCTCTTCGACTTCGTGACCAAGCGGCGCCTGAAGCACCCCGAGACCGGGGAGCGCTTCGCCGACGGCATCTTCGAGGCCCCGGCGGCGCTCCCGTGAGCCAGGCCGACCAGTTCTACGACCGGGTCTACCTCCCCAGCAGCGCCCACGCCTTCACCGAGGGCCTGGCCGACCGCGAGGTCGGGGTGATCCTCGGCCTCCTCGGGCTGCCCCCCTCGAGCCGCCTGCTGGATCTGGGCTGCGGCGACGGCCGCCACCTGCGCGCCCTGCGGCGCGCCGGCTACCCCCGGGGCGTGGGGCTGGACCGCTCGGCCTCCCTCCTGGCGGCGGCCCGGGAGGCCGACCCCCGCTCGATCCTGGTCCAGGGGGACTACCGGGGGCTGCCCTTCCGGGAGGCCAGCTTCGACGGGATCTACGTCTGGTACGCCGGCCTCTTCGTCCTCGAGACCCGGGCCGAGCACGAGGCCCTGCTGGCCGATCTCTTCCGGACCCTGCGGCCCGGCGGGCGCCTGGTCCACGACGGCGCCAACCCGGATCTGCTGCGGCGGGAGCCCGAGAGCCACTTCGAGAGCCGCCTCCCGGGGGGGATCTACGTCAGCGAGCACTGCGAGTGGCGGGAGGAGGAGGGCCGCGAGCACGGCTTCCGCCGGCTGCTCTACCCCGACGGGAGGGTGGAGGAGGGGGCCTGGGCCATCTGGCACCCCGACCCCGGCACCCTCACGCGGCTTCTGGAGGGCGCTGGTTTCGAGGTAGAGTCCCTGCGCGACGAGGGCGGCGCTCCCTTCGACCCCGACCGGGCCCACGACCTGGTGGTGGTGGCGCGCCGTCCCGAGATCTAGCTTGTTGGTTGAAACGCAAGGGACGACAGCATGAGTGATCGCAAGGCGAGAGTGTTGGTGGCGAAGCCGGGCCTGGACGGGCACGACCGGGGCGCCAAGGTGGTGGCCCGGGCCCTGCGCGACGCGGGCTTCGAGGTCATCTACACGGGCTTGCACCAGACCCCCGAGATGATCGTCAACGCCGCCATCCAGGAGGACGTGGACGCCATCGGCATCTCGATCATGTCGGGCGCCCACCTGACCCTCTTCCCGGCCATCATGGATCTGCTCGAGGAGAAGGAGGCCTCCGACATCGGGGTCTTCGGAGGGGGCATCATCCCCGACGCCGACGTGCAGACCCTGCTGGAGAAGGGCGTGATGAAGCTCTTCACGCCGGGCACGCCCACCCACGAGATCATCGCCTGGGCGGAGAGCTCCATCCAGCCTCGCCAGGGCTGATCGCCCGCCAGGAGAGGAGGCCGAGATCTTCGAGTCGCTGCCAGAGCGGGTGCGGATCTACGAGGTCGGCCCCCGGGACGGCCTGCAGAACGAGGCCGCCCTCCTGCCCACCGACAAGAAGGTCGAGCTGATCCTCGCGCTGGCCGACGCCGGGCTCGAGAAGGTCGAGGTGACCTCCTTCGTCTCGCCGAGGTGGATCCCGCCCCTGGCCGACGCCCCCGAGCTCTGCGCCCGCCTCCCGAAGCGGGAGCACACCACCTACAGCGCGCTGGTGCCAAACCAGAAGGGGCTCGAGAACCTGCTGAAGACCGATCTGCGCGAGTGCGCGATCTTCATCTCGGCGAGCGAGACCCACAACCGCAAGAACATCAACCGGGGCATCGACGAGGCCGCCGAGCTCTTCGAGTCGGTCGTCGCCGCGGCCCTGGAGGCGGGCCTGCGGGTGCGCGCCTACCTCTCCATGGTCTGGGGCTGCCCCTGGGAGGGGGACGTCCCGGTGGACCGGGTGGTCGAGCTCACCCGGCGCCTGCTGGGGATGGGCTGCTACGAGGTCTCCCTGGGTGACACCGTGGGCTACGGCACGCCCGCGCAGACCCTCCACATCCTCCGGCACCTCTTCGAGGCCGGCATCGAGCCCGGGCGGCTGGCGATGCACATGCACGACACCCGAGGCGCCGCGATGGCGAACTGCCTGGCGGGCCTGGAGGCGGGCATCACCACCTTCGACGCCGCGGTCGGCGGCCTCGGCGGCTGCCCCTACGCCCGGGGCGCCAGCGGCAACCTCGCCACCGAGGACCTCGTCTACCTCCTCCACGGGATGGGCGTCGCGACCGGGATCGATCTCGAGAAGCTCATCGACGCCGCCGAGCTGGCTCAGGCCCTCGTCGGGCGGCCCCTGCCCGGGCGCTACTTCCAGGCGCGGCTGGCCGAGCGCCGCGGCTAGCGCTCGCGCCCCACCGGGACCTCCCCGCCACCATCCCCGTCGGTGGCCCGGTCTGCTAGAACCGGGCCGGGTCAGCGGCACGAGAACCGGGGGTGTTCGGCTCCGGGGGTGGGGGTGCCGCGCAGGTCTGCAAGGGAGAGGTCCACTCATGCTCGTCCGTCGCGTCTCGTTCGCCGCCACGCTCGTCCTCTGCGTCACCGCGCTCGCCGCCTGCGGTCCCAGGTCCGCCGCCGTGGACGGCACCCCGCCACGCACCACCCCAGATCCGGTGGGGGGCATCTTCGATGCCGAGGTGACGGTCACCCTGAGCTGTGACGACGCGGACGGCGACGGCTGCGCGACGACCCACTACACCCTCGACGGCAGCGTCCCGACCACGAGCTCCAGCAGCTATTCCGAGCCGCTCGCCCTCACCGAGACCACCACCCTCAACTTCTTCTCGGTGGACGCCGCCGGGAACGCCGAGGGGGTGCAGAGCCACACCTACGTCATCGAGTACCCGCCACCGGCGGACACCGAGCCCCCGAGCACCCTGGCGCTCCCGGCCGGCGACATCTACGCCCACAGCGTGGCCGTCGCGCTGGCCTGCGACGACGGCGCCGGCAGCGGCTGCGCCAGCACCCACTACACCCTCGACGGCAGCGACCCCGACGCCAGCTCCCCGGTCTACGGCGTCCCCCTGAACCTGAACCGGGACACCGTCCTGAAGTTCCTCTCGGTGGACGAGGCGGGGAACACCGAGGCCGTGCAGACCGAGGAGTACGTCATCGACCTGCGGGCGCCGATCACCCACGTCGATCCGCCCGGCGGCGACTTCGCGTCCACCCGGACGGTGACCCTGACCTGCGACGACGACACGGGCTCGGGCTGCCTGGAGACCCGCTTCACCCTGGACGGCAGCCGGCCCGACCCGAGCTCCACCCTCTACACCGCGCCCTTCGACGTCTCCGCCGACACGACCCTGAGCTTCTACTCCGTGGACCAGGCCGGCAACGCCGAGGAGGTCCAGACCCTCGAGTTCCGGGTGGACGGCGACGCGCCGGTCACGACGGCCAGCCAGGGCGGCGGCTGGTTCCTCTCGACCCAGATCCTCACCCTCGCCTGCGACGACGGCGGTGGGGTGGGGTGCCTGGCGATCCACTACACCCTGGACGGCAGCGCCCCTGGCCTGGGCTCCCCGACCTACGTGACCCCCCTGGTGATCGCCACCGACACCGAGGTCCGCTTCTTCTCGGTGGACGCCGTCGGAAACGAGGAGGCGCCCCGGAGCGTGCTCTTCCGCTTCGACGCCCAGGCGCCGACCACCACGGCCACCCCCGCGGGTGGGCGCTTCGCCGGCACCCAGACCCTGACCCTCGCCTGCGACGACGGCGCCGGCTCGGGCTGCGCCGACACCTACTACACGGTGGACGGGAGCCCGGTGAGCAACGCCTCTCCGGTCTACACCGGCCCCCTCACCATCACCGCCGACACCACGGTCCAGTTCTTCTCCATGGATCAGGTGGGCAACGCCGCGGGCGTGCGCTTCCTCGACTTCCAGATCGACACCCAGGCCCCGGTGACCACCGCCAGCCTCTCTGGCGGCCTCTACACCGCCGACCAGACCCTGGAGCTCGCCTGCGACGACGGCAGCGGGGTGGGGTGCGCGGCGATCCACTTCACCCTCGACGGCAGCGCCCCGGATCTCGCCTCACCGATCTACACCGGCGCCCTGCTGATCACGGTGGACACGACGGTCCGCTTCTTCTCCGTCGACCTGGTGGGCAACGCCGAGGCGCCCCGCTCGGAGAGCTTCACCTTCGACCGGATCGCGCCGACGACCACCGCCAGCCCGGCGGGCGGCCTCTTCACCAGCGCCCCGAGCGTGAGCCTGGCCTGCGACGACGGAGGGGGCTCGGGCTGCGCCGCCATCCACTACACCCTGGACGGCAGCCTGCCGACGACCGCCTCGCCGGTCCACGCCGGCCCCATCTCCATCTCGGCGGACACCACCCTGCGCTTCTTCGCGCTCGATCAGGCGGGGAATGCCGAGGCCGTCCAGACCGAGACCTACACCGTGGACGGGGCGGCACCGACCGTCAGCGCCAGCCCCGTCGGCGGCCTCTTCAACAACGACGTGCTCGTGGTGCTCAGTTGCGACGACGGCGTGGGCTCGGGCTGCGCCACCATCCACTACACCCTCGACGGCAACCCGCCGACCACTGCCTCGCCGGTCTACACCGGCGCCTTCACGCTCACGAGCAGCGGGCGCGTCCGGGCGCTCGGCGTCGATCAGGCTGGCAACGTCGGCCCCGTCCTCACCGAGACCTACAACCTCGACACCACCCCGCCGGCCACCGTCGCCAGCCCCGCCGGTGGCGAGTACGCGGCGGCCCAGACGGTGAGCTTGAGCTGCACCGATCCCTTCGGCTGCGCGGCCATCCACTTCACCCTCGACGGCAGCCTGCCGACGACGGCGTCGCCGACCTACGGCGCCCCGCTGAACATCGCCTCGGACACCCTCCTGCGCTTCTTCGCGGTGGACACCGCCGGCAACGCCGAGGGCGCGGTCTCCGAGACCTACCTCATCGACACGACCGCTCCGAGCCTGAGCATGGCGCCGGCCGGCGGCCTCTTCGGCACCGAGGTCTGGGTCAGCGTGACCTGCGACGACGGCGGCGGCACCGGCTGCGCCGCCATCCACTACACCACCGACGGCACCCCCCCCACGACGGGCTCGCCCCTCTACGTGGGCCCGGTCTCCATCTCCACCGACACGACCCTCCGGGCCCTCGGCGTCGACCGCGTGGGCAACCAGAGCGTCCCGATGACGCAGCAGTTCACCATCGACAGGACGCCGCCGGTCACCGTCGTCGCGCCGGCGGGCGGCGCCTACGCGGCGGCGCAGAACGTCGCCTTGAGCTGCAGTGACGCTTCCGGCTGCCTCGCCATCTACTTCACCCTCGACGGCAGCCTGCCGACGACGGGCTCGACCCTCTACACCTCGCCCCTGAACATCAGCGCCGACACCACCCTGCGCTTCTTCGGGGTGGACCTGGCCGGCAACGCCGAGGGCGTGGTCAGCCACTCCTACCGCATCGACGCGACGGCCCCGACCCTCACCGTCGCGCCCGCGGGTGGGCTCTTCGCGAACGATCTCTGGGTCACCCTCGGCTGCGCCGACGGTGGTGGCACCGGCTGCGCCGCCATCCACTACACCACCGATGGCAACATCCCCACGGCCACCTCGCCGGTGGTGACGGGGCCGGTGGCGCTCACCGCCGACACCCGCCTGCGGGCGGTGGCCTTCGATGGGGTGCTCAACCAGAGCAACTTCATCGACGAGAGCTACACCTTCGATCGCAGCGCGCCGCAGACCGTCGCCACTCCGGCGGGAGGCATCTACGCCTCCGCCCAGTCCGTCGTCCTCGGCTGCAGTGACGCCAGCGGCTGCACGACCCACTACACCACCGACGGCAGCCTGCCGACGACCAGCTCGCCGGTCGCCACGGGCCCCATCGCGATCCCCTCGACCGCCACCCTGCGCTTCTTCTCGGTCGATCCGGTGGGCAACGCCGAGGGCGTGCACACCGAGCTCTACCGGATCGACGGCACCCCGCCGGTGCTCACGGCCACGCCCCTGGGCGGCGCCTTCCGGGCCACCCTCTGGGTGAGCCTCACCTGCGACGACGGCGCCGGGGAGGGCTGCGCGGCGATCCACTACACCCTCGACGGCAGCGCCCCCTCGCTCGCCTCGCCGGTCTACACGCTGCCCCTCCAGCTCGCCAGCGACACCCGCGTCCGGGCCCTGGCGGTCGATCTGGCCGGGAACCAGAGCGCCAGCCGCGTGGACGAGCTCTACACCTTCGACTACGCGCGCCCGGGCGCGTCTGCGGCGCCCGCCGGCGGTCTCTACAACGCCAGCCAGACCGTGGTGCTCAGCTGCACCGACGCCGGCAGCGGCTGCGCCGCCATCCACTACACCCTGGACGGCAGCCCGCCGAGCCTGGCCTCGCCGGCCTACACGGTGCCCCTGGGGCTGGTCGCCGACACCACGCTGCGCTTCTTCGCGGTGGACGTCGCCGGCAACCAGGGGCTGGAGGTCACCGAGGTCTACGACTTCGACCTCGTCGCGCCGACGGCCTCGGCGAGCCCGGCGGCCGGGCTCTACAACAGCCCGCAGGAGATCAGCCTGGCCTGCGACGACGGCGCCGGGAGCGGCTGCGCCGCCATCCACTACACCACCAACGGTTCGGCCGCGACGACCGCGTCGCCCCTCTACGTGGCGCCCTTCACCCGCTCCACGAACACCGTGGTCCGCTTCCTGGCGGTGGACGTCGCTGGGAACCAGAGCCCCGAGGGGAGCGCGCTCTACACCTTCGATCTGGTGAACCCGACCACCACCGCCAGCCCGGCCGGCGGGCTCTTCAACGCGGCCCAGAGCGTGACCCTCACCTGCAACGACGGCACCGGCAGCGGCTGCGCCACCACCTACTACACCACCGACGGCAGCGATCCGACGACGGCCTCTCCGACCTACTCGGCGCCGATCTCGGTCGCCGCGAGCGGCACCCTGAAGTTCCGCTCGACCGACGTGGCCGGGAACCTCGAGACGATCCGGACCGAGGACTACACCATCGACACCGTCGCCCCCTCGGTCGTCACCACCTTCCCGGCGGACGGCGCCACGAGCGTGACCCTCAACCCGGTCCTCACCGTCACCTGGGACGAGCCCCTCGAGCCCACGAGCGTGGGCGGCGCCACCTTCTCGGTGGACAACGGGGTCACCGGGACGGTGAGCTACGACGCCGGCACCAACACGATGCGCTTCACCCCGGACGCGCCCTTCGTCTACGGCGTTGTCTACACGGCCTCGTTCACGGCCGGGATCACGGATCCGGCCGGCAACCCGATCTCCCCGGGGAGCTTCTCCTTCACCACGATGGACCCGCCGGATCTCCTCTCCGGGATCTCGACCGCCAACTTCGCCACCCGGGGGCTGGCCCTCGACGCGTCCGGCAATGGCGTCCTGGTCTGGGTCTCGAAGTCGGGCTCGGGCTGGCGGCTGCTCGCCTCCTACTACGACAGCACCACCAGCGCCTTCCTCCCCGAGGTCGAGCTCTACGCGGTCCCCAACACGAGCACCGAGAGCTGGACCCTGAGCGGGGAGTACACCTCCTTCGTGGGGGCCTCCCTCGTCGCGAGCAACGGGACGACCTTCCAGGTCGTCTATCCGGACGGTCGGGATCTCGTCGCCCGGGAGATCGTCGGAGGGGTGGTCGGCGCGGAGCAGATCATCTCCACCGGCAACAGCGGCAACGCCGGGCAGGCCAACATCATCGCCTCGGGGGGCGAGTACCTCGCCACCTTCCAGGAGGCGCAGTTCGCCGACAACCGGGTCCACGCCATCATCCACGACGGCACCGGCTGGGGCACCGACACGGTGGTCGAGGGGCAGCCCAACAACGTCGACGTGCCGGTCTCGGCCGGCTACGGGGGCGGCTGGGCCGTGGCCTGGCGCAACTGGTACGGCAGCACCCACGAGATCTGGGTGAGCCGCCACGACGGCACGTCCTGGCAGGCCGAGGAGCTGATCGGCTCGGGGACGGTCCCGCAGCTGGCCTCGAACGGCAGCGGCTACGCCCTGAGCTACCGCTCCGGCTCGGACGCCTTCGGCTCGATCTTCGATGGGACGACCTGGAGCGTGGCGGCCGAGTTCGACGGGCTCTCGGAGAGCGTCCAGGGCACGGCCCACCTCGCCTCCGATGGCAGCGGGTACCTGGCGAGCTACCTCTCCGTGATCACGGTCTCGCCCTGGACCTACAAGGTCCGGGCGCAGCGCTACGTCGCGGGGGCCTGGACCCCGGCCGTGGAGGTGGTCACCGACACGGTCCCCCTCACCGTCCTCGACGCGTCACCCGGGCCGGTCGCCGGCGGCTACGTGGTCGCCTACCGGACCCGCGAGGTCGATCACCCCTACACCGACCTCTACGGCCTGCGCGCCGTGGACTTCGATGGGAGCACCTGGGGGACGCCCGTCGACGTGGAGACCGATCCGGCGAACGTGTCGCAGGCGCTCCTCGCCACCGCGGCCGGGACCACCGTGGTGACCTTCTCCCAGCCCTTCGGCGAGACGGCCCGGCAGCGCGCCCGGGCCTTCGACGGTGCGACCTGGCAGCCGTTGGAGGAGGCCGCCTCGAGCGTGCACCTCGGGGCCGCCTACGAGCCCACCCTCGTCGGGAACGGCAGCGGCCAGAGCGTGGCGGTCTGGCTGGCCCAGAACGTCAACGGGCTCCTCTCGGTCTTCACGGCGCACCACGACGGCGCCAGCTGGTCGGCGCCCGTGGTCCTCTCGGATCCCTCCTACTCGGGGCGCGCGCCCGCCCTCGCCACCGACGGCACCAATTTCATGGTCTGCTACGAGGAGTACCCCCGCGGCATCGCTGCCCGGGAGTTCGATGGCACCACCTGGCTGGCGAGGGAGCAGGTGAGCGGGGCGACCTCGGCGGCCTCCTTCTGTGACGTCGCCTCGGATGGCAGCCGCTATGCGGTCGTCTGGAAGCAGCTCCTGAGCGGCGCCGGCAGCACCTACGCCAGCGTCCGCACCGCCGGCACCTGGAGCGCACCCGCGGTCCTCGAGGCGGTGAGCGATCCCACCTACGACCCCGCCATCGCCTCCAACGGCACGGGCTTCATGGCGGTCTGGGTGCAGGAGCTCTTCACCATCGACAGCGTCTTCGCCGCCGAGTACGCCTTCGACGGCTCCGGCTGGAGCTGGGGTCCCGCGACCAGCATCGAGAACACCAACGCCTACGCCCGCCCGGTGGTCGACATCGTCTCCAACGGCACGGGCTACGCCGCCCTCTGGACCCAGTACGACACGGGCTTCTTCAACCTGCGCCCGCGGGTCGCGATCCACGACGGCACCGGTTGGACGCCCGGGGCGGCCATCTCGACCAGCCACATCGTCAGCTCCTCCTACGTGCCCCGGATCGCACCGATGGGCGGCGACTATCTGGCGGCCTGGAAGGATGGCGGCCGGCTCTACGGCGCCCGCTACTCCGCGGGCGCCTGGCAGGCGCCGATCGAGGTCGATAGCAGCACCTACGAGCCGACGGCCCTCCATGCGATCGCCGGTGAGGCCAGGGTCTCCTTCCCGGCCTGGGACGGCACCGGCGTCAGCCTCTATACCCGCACCTTCGATGGTGCCGCGTGGGGGCCCCGGAACCTGATCGAGGGAGACGACACCCGGACCTTCTCCTCCAGCGTGGGCCACGACGGCAGCGACTGGAGCATCGTCTGGTCGCAGGTGGACGGGATGGATCCCCTCGTCCGCGACATCCAGGGGCGGGTGGGCTTCTAGCGGCTAGGTGCGCAGCTCGGCGCGGCCGGCGAAGGCCCGGAGGTAGCGCCGGGCGTCCTCGAGGCCGAAGCGGCGGTTGCCGATCGCCGACAGATCGTAGATCCCCCAGTCGCGGCAGCCCTGGGCGCAGGCCGGGCCGCGGCGCGCGTTCTCCCGGAAGCCCTCGCTCGCGAGGATCTGGCCCACGCTGTGGGTGCGGAGGCTGGCGTAGGGGGCGCGCGAGGTGCAGGCGACCACGCTGCCGTCGGGCATGACGGGCCCGAGGGTGTAGGCGGGGTAGTGGCAGGGGTAGGTGCGCCGGTCGTCGATGATCTGCCCGAAGAAGGCGCGGGAGCCGACCACCGCCTCGCCGCTGCGGGCGGCGTCGCGGATCAGGCGGAAGGCGTCGCCCACCGCCTCGAAGTCGGGGGTGTGCTCCTTCGCCGCGGCGTTGGGGCGCTCCTCGAGGGCGAACTGCCCGTCGTAGGTGGGGGGCTGGAAGGCCACCGGCAGCCGCAGGTCGCGGGCCAGGCGCAGCATGTCCCCGACCCGGTGGAGGTTCTCCCGGGTGACGGTCATGTTCAGGGCGAGGTTCAGGCCCGGCAGGCGCCGGCGCACGGTCTCGATCCCCTCCAGGGCCGCCGCGAAGAGGCCCTCGTGGGCGCGCAGGCGGTCGTGCTCCTCGTCGGGGGCGTCGAGGGAGACGAAGAGGGTGCCCACGTCGCGCAGGCGCTCCCAGCGGGCGGAGAGCAGGAGGCCGTTGGTGAAGACGGTCGGATAGATCTCCTCGCGCACCTCGCGCAGGACCACCGGCAGGTGCTCCCAGAGCAGGGGCTCGCCGCCGACGATCACCGCCAGCCGGAAGCGGCGCGCGGCCAGCTGCCGGTAGAGGTCCAGGGACTCCTCGAGGGTCAGCTCGCCGCCGCCGGGGAAGCGCTCCTGGTTGAAGTCCTTCTGCTCGGGGCCGCTCACGTAGCAGAAGGGGCAGGCGAGGTTGCAGCGCACCGTGGGCAGGTGGTTGAGCACGAAGGGCCGGCGCTGCTGGCGCAGGTAGACCCCGAAGAGGGAGAGGGCCGAGAGGGCCGAGGGGACCGACTGGCGGATCTGCATGACGCGCTCCGTTGGGCTTCAGGGGACGGGGAGGAAGGGGGGACGCTCGAAGAGCTCGGTGAAGGCGGCCCGGGCGGCGGCGGCGTCGCCGGCCGCCAGGGCGTCGGTGGCCCGCCGGTAGAGGGCGGCCAGGGCCGCGGGGTCCTCGACCACCCAGGTGAAGAGGGGCAGGACCCGGCGGTAGACGTAGGTCAGGGAGTTGTAGAGGAGGGTGAAGGCGAGGTTTCCCCCGCCCTGGACGATCACCCGGTGCAGCTCGATCTCCAGCAGCTGCAGGCGGGAGACCTCGGGCGCCCCGGAGGTCGCCTCGGCCTCGAAGGCCCGGGTGGCGGCCTGGAGGGCGGGCAGGGCGCCTCGCTCGAAGCCGTCGATGCAGGCGTGGATCATCGCCTGCCCGAGGATCGCGCGGGCCCGGGCGATGTCGCCGAGGATCTTCGCGCCGTCCACCTCACCGGAGAGGGCGTCGTCCTCCAGGAAGGTGGCCAGCAGCTCCAGGCCCGCCTCCTGGCGGAAGTCCCGGGCGACGGCGCCGCTGCCGTGGCGGATGGCCACCAGCCGCAGCCCCTCGAGCTGGCGCAGGGCGTCGCGGACGGTGTTCCGGGTCACCTGGAACTGCTCGGCGAGGGTGCGCTCGGGGGGCAGGGTCTCCCCCGGGGCGAAGCGCCCCTCCAGGATGCTCCGGCGGATGGCGCGGGCCACGCGCTCGGAGGTCCGCAGGGCGCGGATGGGGGCGAACTCGGGGAAGGGGGGAGTGGCTCTGGTTTGGCTCATTGGTGGTACCACTAAGCCAAATGGAAGCGGAAGGGTCAACCCCCCGGTCGAGCGGCCGCGTCTGGACCGTCGCCCGGGCGGCAGCTATCTTGCCGCCTCCCCGCGGGAAACAAGCGGGCTCACCCCACGAGGCACCATGCTCGAGAACTGGCTCATCGAGGACCGGGGCACCACCCAGGAGTGGACCCTGAACCGCCCCGCGGCGCGCAACGCGCTCTCCCGGGACACGCGGCGGGAGCTGGAGTCCCTGGTCGAGGCGGTGGCCCACAAGCCGCTGGTGCGCTCGGTGATCATCACCGGCGCGGGGGACCAGGCCTTCTGCGCCGGCGCCGACCTCAAGGAGCGCCGGGGGATGTCCGAGGACGAGGTCCGCACCTGGCTCCACGACCTCCGCCGCACCCTCGGCGCGATCGAGGCCTCTCCCAAGGTCTTCATCGCCGCCCTCAACGGCGCCGCCTTCGGGGGCGGCCTCGAGCTGGCCCTGGCCTGTGACCTGCGGGTCGCCGCCCGCAAGGTGATGATGGGCCTGACGGAGACCCGCCTGGCCATCATCCCCGGGGGCGGGGGCACCCAGCGCCTGCCCCGGCTGGTGGGCCTGGGCGCGGCCCGGGACCTGATCCTCACCGGCCGCAAGGTCGACGCCGAGGAGGCCCTGCGCATGGGCCTGGTGGAGCGGGTGGCCAAGGGGGTGGGCCACGCGGGCGCCCTCGACGCGGCCCGCGCCCTCTCCAACGAGGTCGGCCAGTGCGGCCCCGTGGCCCTGGCCATGGCCAAGGCCGCCATGCTCCAGGGGGCGGACCTGCCCCTCGAGCAGGGCCTGACCTACGAGTACGACTGCTACCAGCAGACCATCCCCACCCGGGACCGCCTGGAGGCCCTCGCGGCCTTCGCCGAGAAGCGGCCCCCGGTCTTCAAGGGCGAGTAAGGAGCGCGAGACACCATGGAAGCCAAGCACACCGGAGCGCAGATCGAGGCCACCGAGAAGACCGTCAAGAAGGGCGGCGCCCAGAAGTACCACGCCGCCAACAGCGAGAAGGGGAAGCTCTTCTGCCGCGAGCGGATCCGCCTCCTGGTCGACGAGGGGAGCTTCGTCGAGGACGGCCTGCTGGCCAACGTCAAGGACGGCACCCTGCCGGCGGACGGGGTGGTCACCGGCCTGGCGACGATCGACGGCCGGACCGTGGCCATCATGGCCAACGACTCCACCGTGAAGGCCGGCTCCTGGGGCCGCCGGACGGTGGAGAAGATCCTGCGCATCCAGGAGACCGCCGAGCGGCAGCAGTGCCCGCTCTTCTACCTGGTCGACTCGGCCGGGGCGCGGATCACCGACCAGGTCGAGATGTTCCCCGGGCGGCGGGGCGCAGGAAGGATCTTCTACAACGAGGTCCAGCTCTCCGGGCAGATCCCGCAGATCTGCCTGCTCTTCGGCCCCTCGGCGGCCGGCGGCGCCTACATCCCGGCCTTCTGCGACGTGACCTTCATGGTCGACGGCAACGCCTCGATGTACCTGGGCTCGCCCCGCATGGCCGAGATGGTCATCGGCGAGAAGGTCACCCTCGAGGAGATGGGCGGCGCGAAGATGCACTGCAGCGTCTCCGGCTGCGGCGACTTCCTGTGCAAGACCGAGCAGGAGGCCATCGAGCTGGCCAGGAAGTACTTCGCCTTCTTCCCCCAGAACTGGATGGAGAAGCCCGACCTCATCGAGTCGCGGCCCCCGGGCGGCCCCGCCGAGTCCATCGACGAGATCATCCCGAAGGAGCAGAACAAGTTCTTCGACATCAAGATGCTCATCGACAAGATCGTCGACGAGGAGTCCTTCGTCGAGGTCAAGAAGCGCTTCGCCAAGGAGATCGTCACCGGCCTGGCCCGCATCGGCGGCATCCCGGTGGGCATCATCGCCAACCAGCCCAAGGTGAAGGGTGGGGTGCTCTTCGTCGACAGCGCCGACAAGGCCGCGCGCTTCATCTGGCTCTGCGACGCCTTCAACATCCCGCTGCTCTACCTGGCCGACGTGCCGGGCTTCATGATCGGCACCAAGGTCGAGCGGGAGGGCATCATCCGCGCCGGCGCGAAGATGATCGCGGCGGTGAGCGAGGCCACCGTGCCCCGGATCAGCGTCATCGTCCGCAAGGCCTACGGCGCCGGCCTCTACGCCATGTGCGGCCCGGGCTTCGAGCCCGACGTCACGATCGCGCTGCCCCAGGCGATGATCGCCGTGATGGGCCCCGAGGCCGCGGTGAACGCCGTCTTCGCCAACAAGATCGCCGAGAGGCCGGAGGAGGAGCGGGAGGCCTACGTCGCCAAGCTCCGGGAGGAGTACGCCGAGGACGTCGACATCGTGCACCTCGCCAGCGAGCAGGTGGTGGACGACATCGTCCCCGGCGAGCGCCTGCGCCAGAACCTCATCGATCGCTTCACCCACTACTTCCAGAAGGAAGACGTGCGCGCTCCCAAGAAGCACTGCGTCTATCCGGTCTGATCCGACCCGCCGAAGGAGGCGACGCCATGAACTTCGAGCTCCCCGAGGACCTCCAGATTCTCCAGAACTCCATCCGCTCCTTCTGCGAGGAGAAGGTCGCCCCGAAGGCCCGCGCGTGGGACCGGGACGAGACCTTCCCCCACGAGGTGGTCCGCGAGCTCGGCGAGCTCGGCGTGATGGGCGTGACCGTCGCCGAGGAGTACGGCGGCGCGGCGATGAACTACCTGGCCATGTCGGTGGTCATCGAGGAGATCGCCCGCTTCGACGGCTCCCTCGCCCTCACCGTGGCCAGCCACAACGGGCTCTGCAGCAACCACATCAAGATGTTCGGCAACGACGCCCAGAAGGAGCGCTTCCTGCCGGGGCTGGCCGCCGGCAAGCTCCTGGGCGCCTGGGGGCTCTCCGAGGCCCACTCCGGCTCGGACGCCGCGGGCCTGAAGACCACCGCCGTGAAGAAGGGCGACACCTGGATCCTCAACGGCTCCAAGATGTGGATCACCCAGGGGACGGTGGGCGACGTCTACGTCATCCTGGCCAACACCAGCCCCGAGAAGAAGCAGAAGGGCATCACGGCCTTCATCCTGGAGAAGGACACCCCCGGCTTCAGCCGCAACGCCATCCACGGGAAGCTGGGCATGCGCTCCTCCGACACCGCCGAGCTGGTGATGGAGGAGGTCGAGGTCTCCGACGAGATGCGGCTGGGCGAGATCGACCACGGCTTCATCGACACCCTGCAGATCCTCGACCGGGGCCGGATCACCATCGGCGCCCTGGCCACCGGCCTCGGCCGCGGGGCCGTCGAGGAGGCCAGCAAGTACGCCCTGGAGCGCGAGGCCTTCGGCGGCCCCATCGCCCAGTTCCAGGCCATCCAGTGGAAGATCGCCGACATGGCGACCGAGAACGACGCCGCCCGCCTCCTGGTGCGCCGCGCCGCCACCCTCCACGACGCCGGCAAGCCCTTCGGCATCGAGGCCTCGAAGGCCAAGCTCTTCGCCTCCGAGTCCGCGACCCGGGCCTGCTCCGAGGCCATCCAGATCCACGGCGGCTACGGCTACACCAACGAGTTCCCGGTCGAGCGCTACTGGCGCGACGCCAAGCTCTGCGAGATCGGCGAGGGCACCAGCGAGATCCAGCGAATGGTGATCTCCCGGGCCCTGCTGGCCGGCTAGCGCATCGATGGCTGACCCCGCGCAGAGCACGACCGAGCGCATCGAGCGCATCGTCCGCGGTGAGGTGCGGGCCGCCGCCCGCCTCATGCGCGATCTCGACGACGGCCTGCCCGCCGCCCGGGCGGCCCTCGCCGAGCTCCACCCCCACACCGGCCGGGCCTTCATCGTCGGCATCACCGGCAACCCGGGCTCGGGGAAGAGCACGCTCACCGACCAGCTGATCGAGCACTGGCGCAAGGCCGGCAAGCAGGTCGGCGTCGTGGCCATCGATCCGACCAGCCCCTTCACCGGCGGCGCCATCCTCGGCGACCGGGTGCGGATGCAGCGCCACGCCTCGGACGAGGGGGTCTTCATCCGCTCCCTGGCCACCCGGGGCCACCTCGGCGGCCTCTCCCGCTCCACCCTCGACGTGGTGCGCGTCCTCGACGCGATGGGAAAGGACCTGATCATCGTCGAGACCGTCGGCGTGGGTCAGGACGAGATCGAGATCACCCAGGCGGCCCACACCTCGGTGGTGGTGGTGGTGCCGGGCCTCGGCGACGAGATCCAGGCCATCAAGGCCGGCATCCTCGAGATCGCCGACGTCTTCGTGGTCAACAAGGCGGATCGCCCGGGCGCCGACCGGACGGTGCAGGAGCTGCGGATGATGCTGGAGCTCTTCTCCCCCGACCCCCACACCGTCGCCCACCACGGCGAGGAGATGGTCCTGCGGGGCGTGGCCCAGGCGCGCAGCCGGGGAGGGGAGTCCGGCTGGGAGATCCCCATCCAGGAGACCATCGCCGCTCAGGGGCAGGGCATCGACGCCCTCGCCGGGAAGATCGAGGCCCACCGGACCTGGCTCGAGCAGAGCGGCGGCCTCGCCGGCCGGGAGCGCGAGCGGGCCCGCTCCGAGCTCCTCTCGATGCTCCAGGCCCTGCTGGTCGAGCGGGCCCTCTCCCGGCTGCAGGACGACGGCGAGGCCCTCGACGGCCTCGTCGCCCGCATCGCCCGGCGGGAGGCCGACCCCTACACCCTGGCCCGGGAAGTCGCCGATCGCCTGGGGGGATGAGATACCCTCTTCTTCCGATGGTGCTCCCGATGTCACCCCGTCGCCACGTCTTCCTGCTCCTCGCCGCGCTCCCCCTGCTCCTCGCGGGGCCGGGCTGCGGCCAGCGCATCCGCTACGAGGACACCATCCAGATCCCGCTGCCCATCCCGGGCGACCGGGCCCTCGAGGTGCTCGAGGCGACGGTCTCGCCGGCGCTGCTGCGCGAGATGGGCGGGACCCTGCCGGATCCCTGGCCCCTCGACGCCCCCCGCCTCACCGAGGACCTCGTCTTCGGCGTCAGCGTGCCCCTGAGCCAGGCCGACCTGGACCGGGTGGGCGAGGACCTGGCCGCCGTCGGCGCCGGCGACGCGGAGGCCCGCCTCCTGCGGGTGGACTTCACCCACGATCGCGGAGACCTCACCCACCCGGTGGTCAGCGGCGAGGTCTGGGTGGTGCCCGAGGCCGGCGGCCCCCTCGACGTCCCGGGCGCCCACCGGATCGGCACCCTCGAGGGCCTCGAGAACGGCACGGGGAGCATGGTCTTCCAGCCGGGGGGGCGCCGGGCGCTCACCGACGCCCTGGCGCAGGCGCAGACCGCGCTCGATCTCCAGCTCCTGATGACCTTCGACACCGGCCGCCAGCGCTCCCTGCCCGGCGGCCGGGGTGAGATCGCGCTCACCGTGCACGTCGACGTCCTGAAGTAGGCGCAGGCCATGCTGCCGAAGCTCGAGCCCGCGGGCACCGGGGCGCCGGTCATCGCCTTCTTCGACATGGACCTCACCCTGCTCGAGGTGAACAGCGCGAAGCTCTGGCTGGCCTTCGCCCGGCGGGAGGGGCGCATCTCGCGCCTGACCCTGCTGCGGGGCCTCGTCTGGGTGCTGCGCTACCGCTTCGGCCTCATCGACCAGCAGAAGATCACCGAGTACGGCCTCTCCCTGGAGCAGGGCACCTCCGAGGCCGAGATGATCGAGCTCTGCGAGCGCTGGTACGCCGAGCTGGTGCGCCCCACCATCTCCCGGGCCGCGGTCGCGCGGGTGGAGGAGCACCGGGCGGCGGGCCACGAGGTGGTGATCCTCACCGCGGCGACCCGCTACGGCGCCATGCCCCTGGCCCGGGAGCTCGAGCTGCCCCTGGTCTGCAGCGAGATCGAGGTGGTCGACGGAATGCTCACCGGGCGCCACCACCCCCCCCTGTGCTACGGCGAGGGCAAGCTGGAGCGGGCCCGCGAGCACGCCCGGGGGAGGGGCGCGGCCCTGGAGGACTGCTGGTTCTACACCGACTCGGTGAGCGACCTGCCGGTGATGGAGGCGATGGGGCACCCCGTGGCGGTGAACGCCGATCGGCCCCTGACCCGGCGGGCCCGGGAGGCCGGCTGGCCCCGGGTGGAGTGGGCCGGCCGGGGCTGATCCCGGGCCCCGTGTCAGGCGGGGGATTTCGAGCTAGGTTCCCCCCATGCGAAAGAGCCTCGCCCGGTCCGCCCTCTTCCTCGCCTGCCTCCTGGCCGCCTCCGGCTGCTCGAAGAGCACCGAGGTCCTCGAGACCGAGCTGGAGACCGCGCTCACCCTGGGCAACGGCGGCGCCGCCCGGGCCGCCGCGGACCTGCTCCTCGAGCGCAAGCCGAACGACCCCGACGTCCTGGCCGATCGCGGCCGGGCCCTCGAGCTCATCGGCAGCATCGACGCCGCGATCGAGTCCTACAGCAAGGCGATGGCCCTCGCGCCCGGGCGCGCCGATCTGGCGCTGCTGCGGGGGGCCGCGAACCTGCGCAGCGGCAAGGTGAAGGACGCGATCCCCGATCTGCGCATCGCCAGCCAGGCCGATCCGCAGAACGGCTACGCCGCCGGCCTCCACGCCGTGGCCCTCTACAAGACCCGCACCGCCGCTGGACAGGTGGAGGCCGAGAAGATCGCCGCCGCCTGGCTCGAGAAGGATCCCCGGAACATCGGCGCCCTGGTCGCCATGGCCTTCATCGCGCACGCGCGAGGCCAGAGGACCGTCGCCCGCGAACTCACCGCCCGCGCCCGGGAGGTCGCACCCCAGGAGCCCCTGGTGTCCGAGCTCACCGCGCAGGTCGGCCTCTAGACGAAAAGGAGAAACATCATGGCCAGAGATGTCGTCATCGTCGCCGCAAAGCGGACCGCCCTCGGTGCCTTCCAGGGCGCCCTCTCTTCCATCCCCGCCCCGAAGCTGGGCGCCGCCGTGATCAAGGCGGCCCTCGAGCAGGCCAAGGTCGACCCCGCCGACGTGGGCGAGGTCTACATGGGCCAGGTGCTCCAGGCCGGCGTCGGCCAGGCCCCGGCCCGGCAGGCCGCCCTCGGCGCGGGCATCGACAAGCACACCCCCTGCACCACGGTGAACAAGGTCTGCGGCTCGGGCCTCAAGACCGTGATCCTCGCGGCTCAGGCCATCGCGCTCGGCGAGGTCGAGGTGGCCGTGGCCGGCGGCATGGAGAACATGTCCGACGTGCCCTACGCCCTGCCCAAGGCCCGGACCGGCTACCGGATGGGCAACGGCGAGGTGCGCGACCTGATGGTCAGCGACGGCCTCTGGGATCCCTACAACGACTTCCACATGGGCATGGCCGCCGAGCTCTGCGCCCGGGAGAAGGACATCGGCCGCGAGGCCCAGGACGCCTACGCCGTCGAGTCCACGAAGCGCTCGATCGCGGCGATGGAGGCCGGGGTCTTCAAGGACGAGATCGTCCCCATCGAGATCCCCCAGCGCAAGGGCGACCCCATCGTGGTCGACACCGACGAGGGCCCGAAGAACGCCAAGCCCGACAAGATCGGCTCGCTGCGCCCGGCCTTCCAGAAGGACGGGACGGTGACCGCCGGCAACGCCTCGTCGATCAACGACGGCGCCTCCGCCCTGGTGCTGATGAGCGCCGAGGAGGCGAAGAAGCGCGGCCTCGAGCCCCTCGCCACCATCCGGGGCTGGGGTGGGGCGGCCCGGGAGCCCGAGTGGTTCACCATGGCGCCCTCCGACGCGATCCGCGCGGCCCTGAAGAAGAGTGGCCACACCACCGACCAGATCGACCTCTGGGAGATCAACGAGGCCTTCGCGGTGGTGGCCGAGGCCAACAACCGCGAGCTCGGCCTCGACCCGGCCAAGGTGAACGTCCGCGGCGGCGCGGTCTGCCTGGGCCACCCCATCGGCGCCTCCGGCGCCCGCATCCTCACGACCCTGCTCTACACGATGCGGGACGAGGGCAAGAAGCTGGGCTGCGCGAGCCTCTGCATCGGCGGCGGTGAGGGCATCGCCCTGGTGGTGGAGCGCGCCGGGTAGTGGTCTGGGGGGTGGTCCTCCTCCAGGCGACGGCCTCGCTCACCCTCCTCGGGCCCTCGGCGGCCCGGGGCGGGGTGGAGGGCGCCGCGCGCGCGCAGCCGGCGCAGGTCCTCGCCTACCGGGCGCCGGCCTCGCTGCTGGTCTCCCCCCTGCGCGCCCCCCGGGGCGTCGCGCCGGAGGGCCTCGACCTCTCCGGCGGGGGCGCCGGGCTGATCGATCCGGGCCGCAGCAGCGGGGTGGACTCCGGCGTCGCCTGCGTCGTCGGGGCGCTGGTGCCGGGGCTGGGGCACGCCATCCTCGGGCAGTACCTTCCGCGGGGGCTGGCCTTCACCTCGGCCTTCACCGCGATGGTCATCGGGGCCGTCGCGGCGATGCAGCACGCCAACAGCAGCCCCGCCCTGCGGGGGCAGCTGCTCTTCGCCGGCCTGGTGCTCCTCCTGGCCGCCGACGTGGTCTACCTCTGGTCGGTGATCGACGCCCTGATGATCTCCTCCCGGCCCAGCCCCGATCGGCAGGGCCCCGGACACCTCCTGGGACGTGATTGACGGCCCGCAGGGGGGCGAGTAGGAACGAGGACGGATGGCAACCAAGAAGCGCAGGAAGAAGAGCAAGAAGAGCGAGGCCGCGGCACCCCCGGAGGCCGCGCGGGACGCCCTCGAGGCCCTCCTGGACGAGGTGGCCATCGGCGGGCTCGGGCCCGTCGCTCCCCGGCCCCCAGACGAGCCCCTGGCGGTCCTCGACACCGTCGAGGTCAGCCGGGCCGAGCGCGTCCCCTTCGAGGGCTACGTGCGGGTCGAGGCCGGGGACCGGGTGGTCCGCGCCCTCGGGCACGACCTCTCCGAGACCGGGATCTTCCTCGCCGCCATGGGTAGCCCCATCGCCGGGCAGGGTGAGGAGCTGAACCTCGAGATCCCCCTCCCGGACGGCGAGGAGCCGATCTGGATGACGGGGAGGGTGGTGCGCTGCGAGGAGCGGCAGGGCTTCTTCGCCGTCGCGGTCTCCTTCGGCCATCTCATCTCCGCCGATCGCACCCGCCTGAAGGCCTACGTCTCCGACCGCGCCCGCCTGCTCTAGAGCGGCTGCCCGTGCCTGGCCACGAGGACCCGGCCGGGTGTAGCATCGCCTTCGTGGTCAGCGAGCAGGACAAGGAAGGCCCGGAGAAGCGGGAAGGCGCTCGACTCGAGCATCCGGTGATGGTCGCCTACCGGACGGTCGATCGCTTCCTCTGCGACTTCGGCACGAACATCTCCCAGACGGGGATCTTCGTGAACACGCCCGATCCCCTCCCGGTGGGGACCCCGGTCCGCCTCCTCGTCTCGCTGCCCGAGGCCGACATCCCCGAGCTGCGCGGGCGCGTCACTCGCGTGCAGCCGGCGGCCGAGGGCGTCGATCCGGGCATGGGCGTCGAGTTCATCGAGCTCCCGGCCCCGGTTCGCAGCCGCCTCGACGCGCTGGTCCACGAGCTGCGCGAGAAGCTCGGCCAGGACGAGTCGGATTGAGCGCGCCCTCGGCGACCCTCGCCCGCTTCGGTCGCCTCCTGCGCCTGGCGGGCCTCCCGGTGGCCACCAGCGAGCTCCTCGACGCGGTCACCGCGCTCCTGGCCCTCGATCCCGGTGACCGCCCGGCGGTGGAGGCCGGGCTGGAGGCCGCGCTGGTCCGCAGCCGCCACGACCTGCCCATCTTCCGGGCGCTCTTCCAGCTCTCCTTCCTGGGGGCGGGCGAGACGCCCGGATCGGCCGCCGACGACCCCGAGGCCGATCCCACCGGCGAGCTCGCCGCCTTCCTGGCCCAGGCAGGCGGCGGCGCGGGGCTCTCGCCCTGGGGCCAGGCGCTCCTCTCCGGGCGCGACGATCTGCTGGGTCTGGAGGCCCGGCGGCTGGCCCTCCAGGACGGCCTCGCTGGCCTGGAGAGCCCCCTGCAGCGGGGCCTCTACGGGGTGCGGCTCTGGGACGAGGCGATGGCCTCGGGTCTGTCCGCCGATCTGGCGCACCTGGAGGCGGTCTGGGACGCGCTCCCCGAGGCGCGCCGGGCGGCCCTGGGGGAGGCCCTGGCCCGCCGCCTGGGCCGCCTGCGCCGCTTCCTGGGGGGCGAGGTCGAGGCCAACCTCGAGGCCCGCCGCCTGGCGCGCGGGCAGGGCGGGGGAGGGGCCCTGGACGACCGCCCCCTCACGGCGCTCTCCCCCTCGGAGATCGCCCGGATGACCCACCTCGTGCGCCGCCTGGCGCAGCTGATCCGGGACCGCATGAGCCGGCAGCAGCGGGTGCGGCGCCGCGGGCGCTTCGACGTCCAGCGCACCATGCGCGCCTCCCTGCGCTACGGGGGCACGCCGGCCGAGCCCATCTTCCGCCGCCGGCGGCCGCACCGGCCGCGGGTGGTGCTGCTGACCGACGTCTCCGACAGCGTGCGCAACGTCTCGCGCTTCTTTCTCCACTTCGTCACCACCCTGCAGCAGACGGTGCTCTCCGCCCGCTGCTTCCTCTTCGTCAGCGACGTGGGAGAGGCGACCTCGCTCTTCCAGGACGCCCGGGTCGAGGAGGCGGTCGACCGGGCCTTCGCGGGGCAGGTGGTGAACCTCCACGCCAACTCCAACTACGGCCGGGCCTTCGCCAGCTTCGTCGACCACCACCTGCCCTCGCTCCACCCCCGGAGCACGGTGATCGTGATCGGCGACGGCCGGAACAACTACAACCCCCACCGGGTGGACGCCCTCCAGCGCATCCGGCACCGGGTGCGGCGCCTGATCTGGCTCTGCCCCGAGCCGCGGATGGCCTGGGGCTTCGGGGACTCCGAGATGGGCCGCTACGCCCGGGTCTGCGACCAGGTGGAGGTGATCCGCTCCTTCGCCGATCTCCGACGCTTGGTCGAGTCGGTCCCGGCCTGGTAAGAGGCCCCCCGCGATGTCCGACACCACACGAGACCAGCCGGCCCGGGGGGTCTACCTCCACACCTTCGGCTGCCAGATGAACGTCTACGACGCCAACCGCATCCTCGAGCGGCTGGCCGAGGATGGCTACCACCGGGTCGAGACCCCCGAGGAGGCCGAGCTGGTGCTGCTGAACACCTGCTCGGTGCGGGAGAAGGCCGAGCAGAAGCTGCTCTCCTCCCTCGGGCGGCTGGCCCTGCTCAAGCAGGCCCGCCCCGAGCTGCTGGTGGCGGTCTCCGGCTGCGTCGCCCAGCAGGAGCGTGAGCGCCTGCTGAAGAAGGCGAAGGTGGTCGACCTCGTCTTCGGGCCCGACGCCGTCCCGCGGGTGCGGGAGCTGGTGCGGCGCAGCCGGGAGGAGAAGGGCAAGATCGTCGACGCGCGCTTCACCGAGCCGAGCAAGTACGCCTTCCCCCGGGCGATGCCCGCGGCCGGCGCCGAGCAGGGGGTGACCGCCTTCGTCACGATCCAGAAGGGCTGCGACAAGGTCTGCACCTACTGCATCGTGCCCTTCACCCGGGGCCGCGAGGTCTCCCGCCCCCGGGAGGAGATCCTCGAGGAGGCGCGGGCCTTCCTCGCCACCGGCGTGCGGGAGCTGACCCTCATCGGCCAGAACGTGAACTGCTACCACGGCGGCTCCACCTTCGCGGAGCTGCTGCGCGCGGTCGCCGAGCTGCCCGGGCTGGCCCGGCTGCGCTACACCACGAGCTACCCCGGGGAGATGGGCGACGACGTCTTCGCCGCGCACCGGGATCTGCCGGTCCTCTGCCGCCACCTCCACCTGCCGGTGCAGAGCGGCTCCGATCGCATCCTGGAGCTCATGCGCCGCGAGCACAGCGCCGCCGAGTACCGGGAGAAGGTCGCCCGGCTGAGGGCGCTGGTCCCGGGGATCGCCATCACCACCGACATCCTGGTGGGCTTCCCCGGGGAGAGCGACGAGGACTTCGAGGCGACGATGGCCCTGATCGAGGAGCTGCGCTTCGACAACCTCTACTCCTTCGTCTACTCGGAGCGCCCCGGCACCTGGACCGCCCGCAACGGCGCGAGCCTGGGTGAGGTCCCCCAGGCGGTGAAGGTCGAGCGCCTCGAGCGGGTGCAGGCCCGCCAGCGCGAGATCAGCCTGGAGAAGACCAGCGCCTTCGTGGGCCAGACCCTCGAGATCCTGGTGGAGGGACCCTCCCGCAAGGATCCGGCGGTGCGGGCCGGCCACGCCTCGGAGGGCTGGACGGTGCACTTCCCGGGCACGGAGGCCGAGGCGCCGGTGGGCAGCTTCGCCCGGGTCCGGATCGACTCCGCCAGCCACTTCGGCCTGCGGGGAGAGCTGGTCTCGGTCGCCTCCGAGCCCGACCGGGGGCCGGGCAGTTGAGGGGCCGGGGATGGCGCTGGCTGCCAGCCCTGGCCCACGCCGCGCTGATCTTCTACCTCTCCCACCAGCCGCAGTGGCCCTTCGCCCCGCCGCAGATCCTGGGGGTGGACAAGCTCCTCCACCTGGCGGCCTTCGCGGCCCTGGCCGCGCTGATCCTCTTCGCCCTGGGCGAGCAGGGCGCGACCCCGGGGGGCCGGGCGCTGGTGGCCGTCCTGGGCGTCGGCTGGGGCGTCCTGGACGAGCTGCACCAGGCCTTCGTCCCCGGGCGCTTCGCCGACCCCTGGGACGCGCTGGCGGACGCGCTGGGCGTGCTGCTGGTCCTGGCAGTTCACTTCGCCTGGTCGCGGGGGCGTGCTAGAACCACCGGCTAGAGGCCGGGATGGAAGCGATCCAGACACTACGCGGTTGCGGGCTGCTCAAGTCGTTCACGGACGTGGGCGTGAAGATCCTCGCGTCCATCGCCCAGCCCCGGACCTTCGGCCCCGGTGAGGCGATCTTCCGCCAGGGTGAAGACTCCGACGCCATGTGGGTGATCGGCGCGGGGCAGGCCTCGATCATCCTCGAGCGCGAGGAGGGGGAGCCCCAGGAGATCGGTCAGGTGGGCCCGGGCGACGTGATCGGTGAGCTCGCCCTGATCGCCGGCGGCAAGCGGATGGTCAGCGTGATCACCGACGGGCCCCTCCAGGCCGTGCGGATCACCCGCCTCGAGCTCAACGGGCTCCAGCGCAAGAAGCCGCAGGCCTGCCTCAAGCTGCTGATGGTGATCTCGAAGCAGCTGGGCAAGCGGGTCGCGGAGGACGGCGAGATCTTTCGCCGGATCATCACCGCCGCGCTGCCCGACTAGCGGAAGAGCCCGCGCGCGTGGGCGGCCTAGGCCTTGCCCACCATTCGCTTGAAGAAGGAGAGCAGCCTCCCACTCGTCGAGGGGAGGGCGTCGGTGGCGCGCTGCTCGGCCTCCCTCGAGGCGCCGACGTCCGCCTTGAGCCTGTTGCGGATCTCCTCGGGGGTGCCGCGGGTGGCCAGCTGGGTGGCGATCTCCTGACCGGTGGCGATGTTCCGGGCGCTCACCGAGAGGACGCAGTCGGGGCCCAGCTCGAAGGTCACCGCCACCCGGACCTGGCCGGCGGGCAGCTTGGGCAGGCCATCGAGGCGCGCCGTCCCCAGGAACTCGTTGCCCGCGATGTGCTCGTCCTCTCCCTGGAAGACCGAGATCTCGAGGCGGGTCTGGTCGTTGCGGGTGGTGGCGAGGCTGTAGGTCTTGCGCACCGGCAGCGGCGTGTTGCGCTCGATGATCCGGTGGAAGCGTCCCCCGGGGAGGCCCACGCCCAGGGTCATGGAGAGCACGTCGACCAGGACCACGCTGTCGACCTTCCCCAGCGAGGCCGCCAGGAGGGCGGCGCCCAGCCCCACCGCCTCGTCGGGATGCACGCCAGGGTGGGGCGGCTTGCCGAAGAAGAGGGCGAGCTTCTCCCGCACCAGCGGCGAGCGGCTCTGGCCGCCGACGAGGATCACGTCGTCGATGCCGTCGGGCCTCATCCCGGCGTCGAGGAGCACGTCCCGCACCACGTCCAGGGTGCGCTCGACGAGCCCCTCGTGCAGCTCGTCGAGGGTCTCCCGATCGAGGGTGGTCTTCAGGTCGTGGGGGACCCCGTCGGCGTCCACCACGAGGTAGGGCACGTGGATCTCGTGCGACCTGCTCTCGGAGAGGGCGACCTTGGCGGCCTCGGCGGCGTCGGCTACCCGGGAGAGGGCCACCCGATCTCCCTGGAAGGGCATGCCCTCGTTGTTCTCGAAGACCCCGAGGAGGTAGTCGACCACGCAGTTGTCGAAGTCGGCGCCGCCCAGGAAGGTGTCACCGCCGGTGGCCAGCACCTCGAAGACGTTGTCCGAGATCTTCATCACGGTGGCGTCGAAGGTGCCGCCGCCCAGATCGTAGATCAGCACCGTGCGGTTCAGCTCACGGTTGAGGCCGTAGGCGAGGGCCGCCGCAGTGGGCTCGTTGAGCATCCGCTCGACCTTCAGGCCGCAGAGCTGCCCCGCCATCCGCACCGCCTGGCGCTGCGCGTCGGAGTAGTAGGCGGGCACGGTCACCACGGCCCGGTGCACCTCCTGACTCAGGTGCTCCTGGGCCATCTGCTTGGCCTCGCGCAGGATCAGGCCCTGCACCTCCTCCAGGGAGAGGATGTGGTCACCGAGCTGGACGGCGGCCCGCCCGATCCGATCGGCGCAGATGGGGTAGTGGAAGTGGCTCGCCACCTCTCGCACCACCGGGCTCTCGAAGTTCCGGCCCACCAGCCGCTTCGCTCCGTAGACCGTGCGGATCGGGTTGATGAGCATCTGCCCCTTGGCGGGGTGGCCGACCAGGAGGCGGTCGTTCTTCGCCAGGGCGATCACCGAGGGGATGGTGTTGTAGCCCTGCTTGCTCTGGATCACCCGGGGGCGGCCCTCCTCGAAGACGGCCACGCAGGAGTTCGTGGTGCCCAGATCGATCCCGATGACCGGCCCGATCTCGGGGATGGTCTCGGGAGCCTCGAGGAAGACCACCGGCGGGGGCGCGTGGGGATCGACGACCTCGTCGACGTCGATGTCCAGCGCGTCGTCCTCGTCATCGGAGAGGTCCACGTCGATGTCGAGCTCGAGATCCGGCTCCGAGAGCGGCTGGGCCGGCGCAGGGGGCGGATCCATCGGCGCGGGGACCGGCGAGCGGGGCTCGGGAGGGGTGGCGTCGTGCACCTCGTCGTCGTCGAAGTCGAGGACGACCTCTTGCTCCTCCAGGGGCTGCGGCTCGGCGGGGGCGAGGTCACCGAGCTGCGCTGCGAGGGCCTCGGTGGTCGTGTCCACCATCGACCGGCTCGCGGGGGGAGGGGCCTCCTGGCCCGGGCCCGGCTCCACGGTGCCGGGCTCGCGCGCACCCCGGAGGGCGAGCATCCGCTCGACGAGGGTCTGGGAGTGGGGGTCGAGGACGGTGAAGGTGATACCCATTCCGGAGGGCCCTTCGACCCCCTCGGGGCGGACCCAGGCCACGGTGCCCGAGCCCCGCAGGACGGGGAGCCCACCGGCGATGTGCACCTCGAAGCGAACCTCGGTGCCCACCGGCTGCGGAGAGCGCGACTGCACGAACATCCCGCCGGGTGAGAGGTTCACCGCGAAGCGCTCGATGAACTCGTCGATATTGCCGTGTTTGAGTCGGACCACCAGCCCCACGGCGACCCGATCCCCCGATCTTCTCTCTCCGTTTCCGTCTGACATGGGTGGGCCCAGTATCGTCCAAACCCCTGCAAAAAGGCACGGAATTCCAGGCCCGCTGGGCAGGAGCGGTCGAGTCGGATAGATGGTTCGCGCACATGGCCGAGACCTTTGGACTCCTGCTGGTTCGAGAGGGCCTCATCGATCGCGAGGCCCTCTACGAAGCCCTGCGCCTGCAGAAGGAGGAGGGCGGCCTGCTCGGCACCTGCCTGCTCACGATGGGGCACCTCAAGCGGGGTCAGCTGCTCCAGGCGCTGGCGCGGCACCTCTCGATCCCGCCCGCCCCGCCCAGCCGGGTGATCCGGCCCGATCCCGATCTGCAGTACCGCTTCGACGCCGCGCCCCTCCTCCGCCTGCGCGCCGTGCCCTACGCCCGGGGCGCGCGGGGAGAGATCCAGCTGGCCTTCGCCGATCCGCGCTCCCTGCCCGCGCTGGAGGAGCTGCGCACCGACGCCCGCGGCGAGGAGATCCTCCTGCGGGTGGCCACCGAGCCCGACATCGAGGCGGGCCTCGCGGCCCTCGGGATCGATCGAGGGGCCCAGGCCGGGCTCCCTCCCGGGGACGAGGCAGCCTCCCCGCAGCCCGAGCCCCCCGCCGAGGACGCCGCGCCCGGCGTGGCGCCGGAGCCCGCCGAGCGCTTCGTCGTCCAGAGCGAGGTCGACTTCGCCCAGGCCACCGGCTTCGATCAGGCCAAGACCGCCGTCTTCCGCCTCGACGAGGTCGCGGCCGCCGCCCGGGAGATGAAGGCGGAGAAGGCCGCGGCGGCGCCCGCCGCAGGCCCGCCGCCCGACGCGCGCTTCACCGAGATCGTGGACGAGGAGGAGCCCGCCGGCAGCGTGGAGGTGCTCCCGGATCCGCCGCGGAGGGCACCGCCCCCGGCGATGGAGCTGCCGGCCGCCTCGCCGATGGAGCTGCCGGCCGCCTCGCCGATGGCCCTGGAGGCCAGCGAGGCCTGGGCCGCGGCCTCCGCCGCCGATCCCGTCTTCCGGGACGAGGCCGAGGTCGCCTTCTCCCAGGCGACGGGCTTCGATCGCGAGGCCACCGCCGTCTTCCGCCTCGACAGCCTGGCCTCCTCGGCGCGCCCGGAGCAGCAGTCCGCCGAGGAGGGGCTGCCCGCCCCGCCGGACGCGCCCCGCATCGCCGAGGCCGCCGAGAAGCTCTTCGAGGCGACCAACGAGGGTGGGGTGGCCCGGCAGCTGGTGAAGTTCTATTCGAAGTACTTCCCCCGGGTGATCGTCCTGACCCGTCACGGCGACGTCCTGCGCGGCCTGCTCTCCCGGGGCGTGGAGATCTCCGGCCCCCAGGTCGCCCAGCTCCGCTTCCCCCTGGGCCCCTTCGCGCGCCTCTTCGAGGAGGACGGCGGCTACTACGGCCCGCCGCCCGGCGGGCAGGAGCTCGAGCCCCTCTACCAGGCCCTCGGCGAGACCGCGGTCCACGCCCTGGTCGTGCCGATCCCCACCGCCGTCGAGCCGCCCTGGCTGCTCTTCGCCGACCACGGCAGCTCCCTCGAGCGCTACGACGACGTGCACGAGCTCGAGATGATGGCCAAGGAGGCCGCCGTGGCCCTGGATCTGCTCCGGGAGCGGAGCCAGAAGCGCGAGGCGGTCCTGCCTCCCCCCGATTCCACCTCCACCTGATCCACCTCGAGGTGCCTTCAGCCATGCTGCCCAAAGACGAACTGACCGAGGGGCTCACCTTCGACGATGTCCTCCTGGTGCCCGCCTACAGCGAGGTCCTGCCTCGCGAGGTGAAGCTCGGGACCCGCCTGGCCGGCGAGCTCCGCCTCAACATCCCCCTCGCCTCGGCCGCGATGGACACCGTCACCGAGGCCTCCGCGGCCATCGCGATGGCGGCCGAGGGTGGCATCGGCTTCATCCACAAGGCCCTCGACCCCGAGGCGCAGGCCGCCGAGGTGGCCAAGGTGAAGAAGTACGAGTCGGGGACGATCGTCGATCCCCACACCTGCCGGCCCGGCGACCACCTGGGGGAGACGGTCGAGATCATGCGCCGCCGGGGGATCAGCGGCGTCCCGGTGACCGAGAGCGAGGGTGGGGCGCTGGTCGGCATCCTCACCCGGCGGGACATCCGCTTCGAGCGCAACCTCGACCAGCCGGTGTCGGCGGTCATGACCCGGGAGGTCGTGACGGCCCCCCTGGGGACGAGCCGGGAGGAGGCCGAGGCGCTCCTGCAGAAGCACCGGATCGAGAAGCTGCCCCTGGTCGACGAGAACGGCGCCCTCGCGGGCCTCATCACGGTGAAGGACATCGAGAAGGCCACCCGCTTCCCCCAGGCCGCCCGGGACGCCCGGGGCCGGCTCCTGGCCGCCGCGGCCGTGGGCCCGGGCACGGATCGCGACGAGCGGGTCGAGGCGCTGGTGGCGGCCGGGGTGGATCTCATCTGCCTGGACACCGCCCACGGGCACAGCCGCTCGGTGATCGAGGCGGTGCGGCTGGTGAAGCAGCGCTACCCGGAGCTGCCGGTCGCCGCCGGGAACATCGCCACCGCCGAGGCCGCCGAGGCGCTCATCGAGGCGGGCGCCGACGCGGTGAAGGTCGGGATCGGGCCGGGCTCGATCTGCACGACCCGGATCGTGGCGGGGGTGGGCGTCCCGCAGATCACTGCCATCTCCGAGTGCGCCCGGATCACCCGCGCCGCCGGGGTGCCGCTCATCGCAGACGGCGGGATCAAGTTCTCGGGCGATCTGGTCAAGGCGCTCGCCGCCGGCGCCGACCTGGTGATGGTGGGCTCCCTCCTGGCCGGCACCGAGGAGGCGCCGGGCGAGGTCGTCCTGCTCCAGGGCCGCTCCTACAAGACCTACCGGGGCATGGGCTCCCTGGGCGCCATGCAGAAGGGCTCCAAGGATCGCTACTTCCAGGACGACGTCCGGGAGGCGGAGAAGCTGGTGCCGGAGGGGATCGAGGGGAGGGTGCCCTACAAGGGGCCCCTGAAGATGGTGCTCCACCAGCTGACCGGCGGCCTGCGCTCGGGCATGGGCTACCTCGGCTGCGAGGACATCCCGGCGCTCCAGGAGAAGGCCCGCTTCGTGCGGATCTCTCCGGCGGGGCTGCGGGAGAGCCACGTCCACGACGTGACCATCACCAAGGAGGCGCCGAACTACCGGGTTTAGCGGCGGCGCTTCTTGCCGCGCGGCTTCTCGGCCTCGACCAGCTTCGCCTTCGCCGCCTCGATCTCGCCCAGCAGGGTCGACAGATCCGCCGGGCTCAGGACGTTCACGGCCTTGGCGAGGAGGTCGAGGTCGACCCGCGCCTTGAGGACCTCTTGCTTGCGCTTCTTGCCGACGAAGTCGGTGACCACCGGCGCGAGGAGGATGTCGCGGATCCGCCGGTCGAGGGTCTGCTCGGTGTCGATCCGGGTGGCCTCGCAGGCCTGGACGTAGGCCGGGATGTCGTGCTCGGCGCCGTCGGTGGTCTTGCCGCTGAAGTAGGCCGATCCGGGCCGGTCGGCGACCGTCTGCTGGATGGTCTCGTTGGCGGCCTTCGCCTGGTCGAGGAGCCCGGTCAGGCCGGCGAGCTGCGCCTCCTCGTCGGAGGTGTCGCTCTTGAGGCCCGTGAGGACCGGGCCGAGCTTCTCGCAGCCGGTGGCCTCGATGGCCATCACTGCGTCCTCCAGGCCGCCCGAGGCCTGGACCGTACCGACATTCTCGGTGGCGGCCTCCAGGCGATCGTCGGCCGAGGGTCCGTAGGCTGCTGCCCCGGCGCAACCCGTTGCCACCAAGAGCGCGAGAGCGATGGCGAGCTTTGGCATCGCCCCAAGGGGTATTGCATGCCCGAGACGGTGTCAAATCGGCTGGCCTTGCCGGCGCGCGCGTTCGCGTGCTACCGCCAGCGCCGCGAGCCAGCCCGCAGGAGGGTGATCGTGGCTCGCGCTTCCTCCTGGCCACCGCCACGAACGCGAGAAGGACCGTGAAAGAGCGCATCCTCATCCTCGACTTCGGCTCGCAGTACACCCAGCTCATCGCCCGCAAGGTCCGGGAGGCCGGGATCTACGGGGAGATCCATCCCTTCCACCTGGACGCCGACGCGCTGCGCGCCTTCGACGCGAAGGGGATCATCCTCTCCGGGGGGCCCTCCTCGGTGACGGACGAGAAGGCGCCGATGCCGGATCCGGTGGTCTTCCAACTCGGGGTGCCGGTCCTCGGCATCTGCTACGGGCTCCAGGTGATGACCCACCTCCTCGGCGGGCAGGTCGCCCGCTCGGACCACCGAGAGTACGGCCCCGCGCGCATCACCATCGAGCGCAGCGAGGACCTCTTCGCCGCCTTCGCCGGCGACCCCTCGGCCGAGGTCTGGATGAGCCACGGCGACCGGGTGGAGGCGCTCCCCGAGGGCTTCGAGCCCGTCGCCCACAGCGAGGGCTCTCCCTTCGCCGCGATCGCCCACCGGGAGCGGCGCCTCTTCGGGGTGCAGTTCCACCCCGAGGTGCACCACACCCCCCGGGGCAAGGAGATCCTCTCGGCCTTCCTGAAGGAGACCTGCGGCTGCTCGGGGGAGTGGTCGATGGAGTCCTTCCTCGAGGAGGCCGTGGCCCGGGTGAAGGCCCAGGTCGGCGATCAGGGCCGGGTGGTCTGCGGGCTCTCCGGGGGGGTCGACTCCTCGGTGGTCGCGGCGCTCCTCGACCGGGCGATCGGCAAGCGCCTGACCTGCATCTTCGTGGACAACGGCCTGATGCGGCACGAGGAGGCCCGGGAGGTCGCCGAGGCCTTCGAGGGCCGCTTCTCCCGGCCCATCGTCCAGGTGGACGCCTCCGACCGCTTCCTCACGGCCCTGGCCGGGGTCGACGATCCCGAGCAGAAGCGGAAGATCATCGGCCGCACCTTCATCGAGGTCTTCGAGGAGGCCGCCGAGCTCGAGTCGCAGGTCCACGGGAAGGCCGACTTCCTGGCCCAGGGGACCCTCTATCCGGACGTCATCGAGTCCGTCTCGGTGCGGGGCCCCAGCGTCACCATCAAGACCCACCACAACGTGGGCGGGCTGCCCGAGGTCATGAAGCTCGGCCTGGTCGAGCCCCTCCGGGAGCTCTTCAAGGATGAGGTGAGGGTTCTTGGCAAAGTCCTTGGCCTGCCTGACTTTTTGCTGGGCCGCTGGCCCTTCCCGGGGCCGGGCCTGGCGGTGCGGATCCTCGGCGAGATCACCCGGGAGAGGCTCGAGGTCCTGCGCAAGGCCGACGTGATCTTCCAGGAGGAGATCCGGAAGGCGGACCTCTACGACGAGATCTGGCAGGGCTTCGCCGTGCTCCTGCCGGTGAAGTCGGTCGGCGTGATGGGAGACGAGCGCACCTACGAGAACACCTGCGCGCTGCGGGCGGTGACCTCGGTGGACGGGATGACCGCCGACTGGGCCCGGTTGCCGCACGAGGTCCTGGCCCGGATCTCCACCCGGATCATCAACGAGGTGCGGGGGATCAACCGGGTCGCCTACGACATCTCCTCCAAGCCGCCCTCGACCATCGAGTGGGAGTAGGGGCCGCCCGGAGCCCGGCCCGAGAGCAGGAAAGCCGCTCGTTCAGCGCCTCATAGCGACTCCCGGGCGAAGTTTACATAATGTATCTTATCAGACCCAAGGTTCGAAACGGCCCCCTGGGGGTGCTCCGGTCCCGGGGGCCCGAGGGGCTGCCGATCCGACCCCCTGATCGGCCCCGGGAGGTCGGCCCCCGCGGCCGGATCCGGGCTCCTTTCTGGGCCGGTCTGGGGCTGCTGCTCCTGGCGGGCTGTCCGGCCGGTGATCGCGGCGGGAGCACGGCGGCCACCGGCGCCGGGAGCCAGGCGCAAGCGATCCAGCCCGTGGTCGACGCCGGACCACCGGCGCCGCCGCCTTTGCCCTTCGAGATCGAGGACGATCGCCTGGACGTCGTGGCGGCCTGGGCCGTCCTGCCGGCGGAGCGCGGGAGCGTCGACGGCGGCAGCGGAGACGCCGGCGCCGAGGCGCCCACCGCGGGCCCGATCCTCGAGGAGCTTCCCCGGGAGACCCGGCCCTGGTCCGTGCCCCTGGACGGCGCCCTCCGGATCGAGCTCTGGCAGCGCCTCATCGACTTCAGGGTCCGGCTCCTGGACAGCCAGGGGCGCTCCCTGGGCAGCGAGGTCCTGGTCGGCGAGGTGCCCACTCGCCAGCGCGGCGGCGAGGCCGAGCCCGGAGGCACCTGGATCGAGGTGCGGCCGCGCGGGGGCTTCCCCCCGGCGACCCCCTGCCGGGTCGTCTTCGACGGTGAGAGCGGCCCCTACGTGCTGGATCTGAAGGGAAAGGCCTTCCAGGACCTCACCCTGGACGTCGTCGGAGACTCCCCGCCGGCCGAGCTCGAGGCCGGCGACGGCGGCGCCCTCCCCATCGGCAGCGAGGAGCTGCCCTGAGGGATCACGAAGTTGACATAACCTATGGTTACGTCAACTCGGACCGGAGCAGCTCGACCAGCGGCCGGTCCGCCGGTGGCAGCGGAAGCCGCCCGAGGGTCTCCCCGTCCGCCCAGCAGAGCTCGGCCACCTCGACGGCGCGGGGCTCCACCCCCTCGGGAAGCTCGGTCCGGAAGAAGGCCAGCGCGACCTCCTTCTCGGGATAGGCGTGCTCCACCCGGCAGAGGCACTCGCCGATCCGGGCCCCCGAGACCCCCAGCTCCTCCTCCAGCTCCCGGATCAGGGCCTCGGCCTCGCTCTCCTCCGGGTGGACCTTCCCGCCCGGAAACTCCCAGAGGCCGGCCAGGTGGACCCCTTCCGGCCGCCGGGAGAGCAGCACCCTCCCGTCGCGGATCACCACCGCGGCGACGACCTCGACCCGACGCATCCCGGCGCTAGCGCCCGAGGCGATAGAGGTAGCCGCCGTTGCTGAAGACCCAGAGCCCTCGCCCCGCAGGGCTGGCCGGCGCGCTCACACCCTTGCCCGGGGCGAAGAAGGCGATCGGGCGGCCGCTCTGCCGCGAGAGGCCGTAGAACGAGCCGTCGCTGGCGCCGATGTAGAGCTCGTCCCCGAGCAGGACCGCCTCGGTGGGATCGCCCTCCCCCAGCTTCGCCCGCCAGGCGACCTTGCCGTCGACGAGGCGCAGGGCGACGGCCTCTCCCGAGCCGAGGACCAGCAGCTTCTCGCCACCGCGATCCCCGGTGAGCGAGAGGTGGACGGCGCCCTCGTGGCGGCCGGGGGCCTCCCAGACGGTCTCGCCGTCGGCGAGGGCGAGGCCCCGCACCCGACCCGCGTAGGTGGCGTAGTAGGCGACGTCCCCGTGGATCACCGGCCCCGCGTCGACGTCGTCGAAAGGGGTGTTGGTGACGTGCCGGCGCTGCCAGAGCTGCTTCCCGTCCGCCACCGAAAAGGCGGCGACGGTCCCGTCGGCGAAGGCGGCCACCAGGCGATCGCCGGCGACGGCCGGCACGGAGGCGCCCCGGATGGCCAGCTTCGAGCCCGAGGGGTTGCGGTGCTGCCAGAGCAGCTCGCCGGTCTCGGCCTCCACCGCGGTGAGCGAGTCGCCGAGGCTGGGGACGATCAGGCGGCCGTCGGCGAGGACCATCCGGACCCCGAGCTCGAGGCCCAGATCCTTCTCCCAGAGCGTGCGGCCGGTGGCGGCGTCGAGGGCGAAGAGGAGCCCGCGCGCCGAGGCGGCGTAGAGGCGGTCCCCGTCGAGGAGGAGCGGCGCGTCGATCGCGCCCCCCAGATCACGCACCCAGCGCTCGGAGAGCCGGTCGCCGTCGAGGGCGAAGACCTTGCCTCCGCGGGTGCCCACGAAGAGCCAGTCGCGGCGCAGATCGTAGACGGGGCCGCTCCGCTGCCGGGTGCCGACCTCCAGGGGGGCCGGCTTCTCCAGCTGGATGCGGGCCTCCACCGGCAGCCGCCGGGGGGCCACCTTCTGCGGCTCGATCCCGTCGGGGTGCTCGGGGCGGTCGCGCCGGGCGACCTCGCCGAGGGTCTGGCAGCCCGCGAGCGCGAGCAGGAGTGGCAGCGCGAGCAGGCCGGCCCGGCGACGCAGGAGGCCCATGGAGTTCCTACTCACCGGCTGCTTCGGCGGAGCCCTCGGCGTCGGCCGCGGCCGGTGCCGGAGGAAGCTGGCCGAGCAGGGTGTCCGCCTCGGCGCGCACGGCGCTCTCGGAGAACTCGTCGACCACCTGCTGGGCCCGGCGGCGGGCGTCGTCGGGGCGCTTCAGCGCCACGAGCACCCGGGCCTCGTGCACCAGGGCGTAGGGCTTGTAGAAGTCGCCGCCCTCCTTGCCGAGGCGCTCGAAGGCCTTCAGCGCGCCCTCGAGATCGTCCTTGGCCTCGAGGGTGTAGCCCAGGCCCTCGAGGGCCGAGAAGCGCATCCGGTCGTCGCGGCTGGACTCCTTCAGGAAGCGCTCGTAGTCGGCCAGGGCGCTGTCGTACTCACCGGCCCGGTAGGCGCGGTCGGCGAGCTCGAGGGTGGCCACGGCCGCGGCGGCGGTCCCCGAGTGATCGATCCGCACCGCCTCGAGGGCGGCGTTGACCTTCTCCTTCTTCTCCTCCTCCGAGGTGAAGAAGGGATCGTCGGAGGTCGCGGCGGCGCCGCCGTCCTCGAGGACCGGGCGCTCGGCCATCTCGAGGGCGTCCCCGAGGGCCGCGCCGGCGCGGACGGCCGACTGCTCGAAGTACCAGGACCCCAGCGAGAGCAGGACGCCGACGACGACGATCCCCCCCAGGCTGGAGAGCACGAGCGTGCCGTGCTTCTGGAGGTAGTCGACGACCGCCGTGCCGGTCTGCACGAATTCGTCGGGGCGCTTGAGTTCCTTGCGGCTGAGCTTCTTGGCGTGGGCCACTTCTGCCTCTCGATCCCTGTGGAAAAACGGGTCCTTATCGAAGGCCGCGGTTATAGGAACGCCCCACCGGGCCTGTCAACGTCGGGGCGCGCCCTCGTGCTATCTTCCGACCACCTTGCACCCGCTCCGAGACCCTCCTCGATCCGCCTCCAGAGCCCTCCCGGGCCTGTTCCTCCTGGTGATCCTCCTCCTCCCGGGCTCCGCCCGGGCCCTGGGCTACGAGCTCTCGGCCGGCGCCAAGCTCGGGCGGGGTCAGGCCACCGCGCTGCAGACCGGCGCCGAGCTGGAGCTCGCCCTGGCGCTCGATCCGCAGATCCTGGTCGGGATGCGAGCGGAGTCCGGCACCCGCCGCGCCCTCCAGGGTTGGGAGCCCCTCCACCGGGCGGGCCTCGCCGCGGCCTGGCGCTTCGACCGCACCCGCTGGATGTTCCGCCTCGGCGCGGCCACGGGCGTGGAGGTGGGCCCGGCCGGGGGGCCGGGGCTCTGGGCCGGCGCCGCGCTGGGCCTGGACCACTGGCCCACGCCGCACCGGGGCATGGCCTACGGCCTCACCCTCGGCTACGAGCTGGATCTGCGCAGCGGCGCCGAGCGGATCGTCCTGGGGCTCCACCTGCGGGTCGGCGGCGAGGCCGAGCGCCGGCCGGAGCCTAGCGGCCGCTCCGCCCCTTGAAGGTGAGGCGCAGGGTGACCCCCTCGAGGGGATAGGTGTCGCGCAGGCGGTTCACCAGGTAGCGCTGGTAGTGATCGGGTACGTCCGCCGGCCGCGAGCAGGTCAGCACGAACTTCGGCGGCGCCCGCCCGACCTGCGTGGCGTAGAAGAAGCGGTTCGGCCGGCCCTTCACCAGCGGCGGCGGCCGCTCTCCGGTGACCTGCTCCAGCCAGCGGTTCAGCTCGGCGGTGGGGATCCGGGTGGTCTGCCGGACGTGCACCGCCCGCACCTCGTCGAGGAGCTTGAAGACCCGCTTCCCCTCGAGGGCCGAGGTCAGCACGATCGGCGCGTGGCGCACCTCGGGCAGGGTCTCCCGCACCCGGGCGCGCAGGGCGTCGGGCCCCTCCCCCTCGTCGCTCTCCAGGATCAGGTCCCACTTGTTCACCGCGATCACCAGGCCCTTGCCCCGGTCGACCACGAGCTTCGCCAGCCGGGCGTCCTGGCTCACCGCTACCTCGGTGGCGTCGAGGACGAGGACCGCGACGTCCGAGTTCTCCACGCTCTTCAGCGAGCGGATGACGGTGTAGCGCTCGAGGTCCTGGGAGATGGACTTGCGCCGCCGGATCCCCGCCGTGTCCGTGAGGATGAAGGTCTCCTTCTGGTAGCGCAGCGTGGCGTCGAGGCTGTCGCGGGTGGTGCCGGCGACCTCCGTGGCGAGGAAGCGCTCCTCACCCAGGAGCGCGTTGAGCAGGGTGGACTTGCCCACGTTGGGCCGACCGATCACCGCCAGGCGCAGCCCGGTCTCGGCTTCCGGCTCCTCTTCGCCGATCCTCGGCAGCACGACCGCCTCGAGGAGGGCGTCGAGGAGGTCCCCCACCCCGCGCCCGTGCTCGGCCGAGATCGGGTGGGCGTCGAAGCCCAGCCGGGCGATCTCGGCGATCACCCCGGTGGTCTCCTCGCCGTGCATCGAGTCGATCTTGTTGGCGGCGATCACGGTCGGGGTCCCCGACCGGCGCAGCTGACGGGCGATCTCCTCGTCGGCGGTGGTCAGGCCGTCGCGGGAGTCGACCACGAAGATGATCCCCGCGGCCTCCTCCACCGCCAGCTCGGCCTGGGCCCGCATGCCGGAGAGGAGCTCGTCCTCGGCGTCGGGCTCGAAGCCACCGGTGTCGATCAGGATGAAGCTGTGGCCACTCCACTCGGCGTCCCGGTAGTGACGATCCCGCGTGACGCCGGGGACGTCCCTGACGATGGCGTTCTTGCCTCCGCAGATGCGGTTGAAGAGGGTCGACTTCCCGACGTTCGGGCGACCGACGATGGCGATTAGACGGCTCACGTGTACCCCATTTTTCGCAGGCCCCCGGCCTTGCGGGACCAGCCCGGCTCCACGCGCACGTTGAGGCCCAGGTAGACCCGCGCGCCGAGCAGCTTCTCCAGGCGAAGGCGCGCGGCCTTGCCGATGCGCGAGATCATCGCGCCCTTCTTTCCGATGATGATGCCCTTCTGGGAGGCGCGATCGACCACGATGTTCGCCTCGATCCGTACCAGGCCCTTCCCCTCGCGCTCCTCCTCGTCGAAGAGGAGGATCTCCACCGCCGTCTCGTAGGGGATCTCCTGGTGGACGTGGCGCATCACCTGCTCGCGGACGTACTCGGCGGCGATGGTGCGCTCGGCCTGATCGGTGAGCATGTCCGGGGGGAAGAGGGGCGGCGACTCGGGCATCAGCCCGGCGAGGGAGGCCATCAGGTCGGCGAGGCCCTCGCCGGTGCGCGCCGAGATGGGGTGGATCCCCTTCCAGTCGTGGACGGCCTGGTAGCTCTCGATGAGGGGCAGCAGGTAGGGCTGGTGCACCGCGTCGACCTTGTTGACGCCGAGCACCACCGGCTTGCCCGAGCGCACGAGGCGCTCGAGGATCTTCGCGTCGCGCTCGTCGAAGGCGACCTTCTGCGCCAGGGCGCGATCGAGGGCCTCGCCGGTCTCGCTCAGCGCCTCCGCGGGCAGGCGGTGGCTGACGTCCACCAGGAAGAGGACGGCCTCGACCTCGTCGAGGGTCGAGAGCGCGACGTCCACCATGTAGCGGTTCAGGCCCCCCTTGGCCGGGTGTACGCCCGGCGTGTCGAGGAAGGCGATCTGCCAGCCCGGATCGTGCGCCACCCCCAGCACCCGGGTGCGGGTGGTCTGGGGCTTGTGGGTGACGATGGCGATCCGCTCGCCCAGGATCTGGTTGAGCAGGGTCGACTTGCCGACGTTCGGCTGGCCGATCAGCGCGACGAAGCCGGCGCGGTGGGCGCCGCTCGGGGGGGCCTCGCTCACCTCGCCCCCGGAGAGGCGCGCCGGATGCTGACCTTGTCGAGGGTCACCGCCTGCACCGGGCGGTTGCCCGGCCCCTGGGGGACCCGGGCGATCTTCCCGATCAGCTCCTCGCCGGCGACCACCCGGCCGAAGATCGTGTGGCGGCCGTTCAGGTGCGGCGTGGGCACCTCGGTGAGGAAGAACTGCGAGCCGTTGGTGTTCGGGCCGCTGTTGGCCATCGCCAGGAGGCCCGAACGATCGAAGCGCAGGTCCTGGGGCTCGTCGCGGAACTGGTAGCCGGGGCCGCCGATGCCCTTCCCCATCGGATCGCCGCCCTGGATCATGAAGCGCGGGATCACCCGGTGGAAGACCGTGCCGTCGTAGAAGGGCCTCTTCGCCGGCTTGCCGTCCAGGCCGCGGAACCAGTGCTTGCCCATCGCGAGGCCCACGAAGTTGGCGACGGTCAGGGGCGCCTCCTGCTCCAGGAGCTCGACCTCGATCTTGCCCATGTTGGTCTCGAAGGTGGCCAGCAGCTTGCCCTCGCCGGGCACCATCTCGCGGGCGGTCACCACCGGCGCCGTCAGGATCGGGGGCGGGCCGGCCTCGCCCGGCGCCGCGGCGGCCGGCGCTGGCGCGGCCTCGGCGGGCGCGGGCGCGGCGGCCTCGGGCTCGGCGGCCTCGGGCTCGGCGGCGGGCTTCGGCGCCTCGGCCGCCTCGCTCTCCTTCGCCGGGGCGGGCGCCTCCTCGCGGGTCTTCTGGTTGGCACAGGCCGAGAGGGCCAGGGAGAGGCCGATGATCAGGGGCAGGCGCAGCTTCATGTCTCTTCTCCTCTTGAGTCTCCGCCCGGCGTCTCGCGCTCGGGGGCGGCCTCGCCGCCCACTTCCTTCTCCAGGTGCTGGAGCGCCCGCCGGGCTGCGGCCTGCTGGGCCGCCTTCTTCGTCTTTCCCTCGCCCTCACAGGCGAGGACCTCGTCCACCACCACTTCTGCCACGAAGACCTTCTCGTGAGCGGGGCCGCTCTCCGAGACCAGACGGTAGCGGGGGGTGAGTGAATATCGCCCCTGGGCCAGCTCCTGCAACCGGGTCTTGTGGTCGCGGTCCCGCTGCTCCAGGTCCAGCTCGGCGCCCTCGAGGAGGTGGCGGGAGACCACGTCTCCGGCGGCCTCCAGGCCGTCCGCCAGGAAGACCGCGCCGAGCACCGCCTCCAGGCCGTCCGCCAGCAGGCTGGTCTTGTCCCGCCCGCCGGTTTGCTCCTCGCCTCGCCCGAGGAGGAGCAGCTCCCCCAGGCCGATCCGCCTCGCCACCGTCGCCAGGGCCGACGCGTTCACCAGCGAGGCGCGCAGGCGGGAGAGCTCTCCCTCCTGGGCGTCCGGGCACTCGCGCCAGAGGTGGGTGGAGACGCAGATCGCCACCACCGCGTCACCGAGGAACTCGAGGCGCTCGTTGTCGCCGTCGGCCTCCTCGCGGTTCTCGTTCGCCCACGACTTGTGGGTCAGGGCGCGCAGCGCCAGGCGGGCGTCGGGAAAGGCGTAGCCCAGCGCCGCCTCCAGGGCGCGCACGCGCTCCAGGGCCTCGGTCTTCATTCCTTCGCCTCCAGCAGCGTCCCACCGCCGAGCAGCTCGTCTCCGTCGTAGAACACCACGGCCTGGCCGGGGGCGGCGCCCTCGACGGCCTCCTCCAGCCTCGCGACGGCCTCGTCCCCTTCCACCCCCTCGAGCACCCCGGGGCGCCCGCGGTCGCGGTAGCGGACGTGGACCTCGAGGGGCGTCTCCAGGGCAGGCGGCTCCCCCGCGATCCAGGAGAGCTCACCCAGGCGCAGCTTGCGGCGCGCGAGCGCGGAGCGCGGCCCCACGACCACCCGCCCGCTCGCCGGCTCGATCCTCGTGACGTAGCGGCGGTCCCCTCCCCCGAGCCCCAGCCCCTTGCGCTGGCCGATGGTGAAGCGGTGGAGACCCTCGTGCTCACCGAGCACCCTCCCGGCCTCGTCCACCAGGGTGCCGCTGGCCTGCGGACCGAGGCGGGCCTCGACCAGCCGCGCGTAGCCCTCCCGGCCCACGAAGCAGATCTCCTGGCTGTCGAGCTTCTCGGCGGTGTTCAGGCCCCAGCCGCGGGCCAGCTCGCGGACCTCCTCCTTGCGAAGCTCGCCCAGGGGGAAGCGCAGGCGGGCGAGGGTCGGCTGGTCGAGGCGGTAGAGGAAGTAGCTCTGGTCCTTCCCCGGATCCCGGCCGCGGTGGAGGTGCAGGCGCCCCTGGGCGTCGCGCCGGATCCGGGCGTAGTGCCCGGTGGCCAGCTCCTCGGCGCCCAGGCGGCGGGCCTGCTCGAGGAGCGGGCCGAACTTGATCTCGGAGTTGCACTGCAGGCAGGGGTTGGGCGTGTGGCCGGCGGCGTAGGCCTCGACGAAGGGCTCGATCACCTCGGCCTCGAAGCGCTCGCGGTAGTCGAGGACGTAGTGGTCCAGGCCCAGGCGGGCCGCGACCTTGCGCACGTCGTGGGCGTCCTGCGGCGCGCAGCAGGCCCGGGGGGCGGCGTCCTCGGGGCGGTCGGGGGCGTCGGCGAGGCGCAGGTGGATCCCCACGACCTCGTGTCCCTCCCGGGAGAGGAGGCCCGCCGCCACGGAGGAATCTACACCTCCACTCATCGCCACAACGATCATCGCGTGCTCGCTCGCAGGTGAGAACCGCCCCGGCCTTAGCGAGCCGAGAGGCCTTCCGTCAACGTGGGCGGCAACGAGAACGCGATGCAGACGCCGGGATACTCGTGGCCGTCCCCGGGGTGGTGCTCGGGGGGGCTCTCGGCCCAGACCTCGAGCTCGAGGGCCGTGGCGATCTTGTGGGCCAGCGCCAACCCCAGGGAGAGCGCCGGGTGGCCGTCGCCGTCCCTGCGACCCGCACCGGAGAAGGGATCGAAGAGGCTCGCGCGCTCGCCGGGGTCGAGGGGCCGGCCCGAGTCGTAGATCCGCACCTGGGTGCCCACGGCCTGCGGCTCCACCGCCACCAGGACGAAGCCGCCCCGGGGCACGAAGGCCACCGCGTGATCCACGGCGTTCACGACGGCCTGCCGCAGGAGCTTGCCGTCGATCCGCGCCCGCACCGGCTTCGCCGGGAGGTGAAGGTCCAGGGAGACACGCCGGGAGCGGGCCTTGGACTCCAGGGTGCGCACCGCGGCCCGGCAGACCTCGTTGAGGTCCACCGGCGCGGGGTCCTCGGTGGGTCGGAAGTCGGTGAAGGAGGCGATGTCCAGCACCCGGGAGACCGTCGTGGCCAGGCGGGCGAGGTCCCGATCCACCGCGCCCAGCACCCGCCGCTGCCGGGGCACCATCGGGCCGAGCTGGCCGGAGAGGAGGCGGGAGAGGTTCGCGACCATCGGGGTCAGGGGCGCCGCGAGCTCCCGGGAGACGTTCTCCAGCACCCGCACCTTCACCTCGTCCGCCCGCCGCAGGCGGACGTTCGCGGCGGTGAGCTCGGCCACCTTCGCCTCCAGGCGGTCGACCAGCTCCCGGCTGAAGGCCTCGAGCTCGCGGCTGCGCACCGCCGGGCGCACCCGCTCGCGGTGGCCGCGCAGGTACTGGCCGATCGTCCGGGCGAAGGTGGTCGGGTTCAGGGGGGGCTCGATCACCCCGTCGCAGCCCAGGGAGAGCATCCGTTCGCGCACCTCGTGGCGCCCGAGCGCGATCACCGGCACCTGCATCAGCCCGGGGCTGGAGCGGATCCGGGAGGCCAGCGGCTCGGGGTCCTCGCCGCAGTCCTCGAGGTCGACCAGGATGAGGTCGGGGCTCATCTCCAGGGCGCGATCGGTCGCACCCCTGGCGCTCGTCTCGGTGAGGAAGTCATGACCGTCCTCGCGGAGCAGTCGCCGGGCCAGAGCATGGTGCTCGTTCTCGGCCCCGATGTAGAGAATCCTGGAGGGCACGTCGCGGCCAAGGCTATCCCATTGGCGCGAGCACTGGCCATTACTTGACAGGCCCCCCGGGCTGCCCGAACAAGATGTGCTCATGGCATCGCGGCGCCTCGGGGAGATCCTCATCTCGGCAGGCATCGTCACGTCTTCCGTCTGGGACGACGTCTCCCGCGTCGAGTCGTCCACCGGTCGCTCCGCGGTGCTCGCGCTCCTGGAGCGGGGCGCGAGCGGGGATCGGATCGCCCGGGCGATCCAGGCGGCCGGCGTCGCGCTGCACCCGCCCATGCAGCTGGTCGGCCTGCCCGAGGGCCTCGTGCAGCGCATCCCCGCCCCGGTGGCCGTCCGCTGGGTGGCCCTGCCCGTGGCGAGTCAGGGGGATCGCTTGACGGTGGTCCTGGCCGATCCCTTCGAGCCCCTCGCCCTGCAGGTCCTCTCGGAGATCTCCGGCGCTCGGGTCGAGGTCGGGGTGACCGATCCCCGCCGCCTGGCCGAGGCGCTGGACCGCTACCACGGCAGCCAGCTCGCGATCCGCCTCGGCGCGGCGGCCGCCGACTTCCCGGTGCCCCCGGCGCCGCCTCCCGGCCTGGACCCCGTGCCGGCCTCCCTGCGGGAGTCCTCCGCCAGCGGCAGCATGGTGGACCTGGAGGTCCTCGAGCCGGCGGGCGGAGAGCTGGCCGAGCTCTTCGGAGCCCCTCCGGTCGCCGAGCCGCCCTCCCCGGACGAAGCAGGGGCCATCCCGCTCACCCGGCGCCGGGACGAGATCGCGGTGACCTCGGTGGAGGCCTCGGAGGAGACCACGCCGCTGTTCATCCCGAAGAAGAAGGCGGTGCTGGTCGCCGAGGAGGCGCCCGCCCCCGCCCCGGCGCCGCCTCCTCCCCCCGGGGGGCTGCGCGCGCCCCCTCCGCCGCCGACCTGGAGCGCGGCCGGGCCCCTCTCCCCGCCGGTCCCCGAGACGCCGGCGCCGGAGCCGATCCCCGAGCCCGTGCCGGAGCCGATCCCCGAGCCCGTGCCGGAGCCGCCCCGCCTCGCTCCCCTCCCCCCGGCCCCGACCCCGGTGGCGCCCCAGGAGGTGGCGATGCCCCTCGCCCGGCTGGCTCCGGGCCTCCCCCCGGAGGCCACGGGCCCCGCCGTGGACGCCCCGGCCCCGCGGATCGAGCTTCCGCGGCCGGTGGAGGGCCCGGACCTGAAGGAGGACTTCGACTTCGCCATCACCCGCCTGCGCACCGGTGAGGACCGGGACGAGGTCGGCGAGGCGGCGATCCTCTTCCTCGCCCGCTGCTTCCCCCGGGCCGCCATCTTCACCCGCCGCGGCCGCACCCTCGCGGGCTGGCTGGCGGGCGGCGACCTGCAACCGGGGCAGCTCGAGGTCCTGAAGATCGAGGCCGCGCAGCCCTCCCTCCTCTGGGAGGTCATCGAGACCCGCCGTCCCTTCATCGGCCCGCCCCCCACCAAGACCCGGGAGACCCTCACCGAGCTGATGGTCACTCCGCCGAGGCACCTTGCGGTCTTCCCGGTCGACGTGGGGGAGAAGACCGTGGCGCTCCTCTACGGCGACACCATCGACGAGCGGCCGGTGCTCGTCCGGCGGGACCTGCTCGAGCGGCTGGCCGAGGAGCTCGGCGACGCCTTCGCGCGCCTCATCCTCCAGGCCAAGCTCGGCGTCTAGAGGTCCCCGGAGCCCGGGCACTTCTCCCCAAGGTTCCCGCCAACTTATCCACAGCTTTAACAACAGAGCTGTAAGTGCCCGTCCTACAATGGCTTATTGGAGCCCGCCTGTGGAGGACTCCTCCACCCTGGCCCTGAGGGCCTCGGGGGTGTTCCGGGCGGGATCCTCCAGGACCCAGGCCAGGAGCGCCCGCACCGTCTGGCCCACCACCGGGCCGCCGCGCACCCCCAGCAGCGCCATCACCTCCCGCCCGGAGAGGGCGAGATCCCCCGGCACGAGGGGCGGACGGCGCGCCAGCTCCGCCCGGAGGGCTCCGGCGGCCTCGCCTGCCCCCTCGCTCGCGAGGAGGGCCGCCAGGGCCTCACAGAGGGGCTCCAGCGCCCCTGGCTGCCCCGCCAGGACCGCGAGGCGCCGGCGCAGCGAGGGGCCGTCCTGGGGCCCCGGAGCGCCCAGCTGGTGCGCCTCGAGGACCGTCCCCACCTCCCGCTGCAGGGCCCGGGAGAGGCGCAGCCCCTCCAGGACCTCCCGGGCGCGGTCGGGGCCGGCCGGGGCCAGGAAGCCCGCCCAGCGGGCGAGCTCTTCGGCCGGAAGGGTCCCCAGGGAGGCCCGCTCCAGGAAGAGCGCCCTGCCCTCCGCCTCGTCCGCCGCCGCCTCCCCGGGGACGAGGCGGCGCCAGAGCCCGGTCTCGAAGAGGAGCGCGAGGCCGCGGGCGACCTCCGGGCCGAGGAGGAGCTTCTTCAGCTCCTGGGCCAGGCGCTCCACGGCGACCCGGTCGTAGACCGGGAGGCTCCCCGGGATCGCGGCGAGGGTCTCCTCCTCGACCGTGAAGCCGAGCACCGCGGCGAAGCGCACCGCTCGCAAGGGGCGCAGGCCGTCCTCACCGAAGCGGCGCACCGGATCGCCGACGGCGCGCAGGACCCCGGCCGCGAGATCCGCCTGGCCCCCGAAGGGGTCGCGCAGCTCGTCTCGCAGGGGGCTCCAGGCCAGGGCGTTCACTGTGAAGTCCCGGCGGGAGAGGTCGTCCTCGATCCGCTCGAGGAAGGCCACCGCGTCGGGGCGCCGGCCGTCGCTGTAGCCGGCCTCCCCCCGATAGGTGGTCACCTCGACGTGGAGCCTGGCCTCGCCGGCGAGGACGGTCACCGTCCCGTGCTCCAGCCCGGTGGGGATCACCCGGGAGCGGCGGCGGAAGGCCTCGATCACGGCCTCCGGGCGGGCAGAGGTGGCGACGTCCCAGTCGAACTGCGCCGCGCCCCGCCCCAGCAGCAGATCGCGGACCGCGCCGCCGACCAGGAAGGCCTCGTGGCCCACCTCCTCGAGGCGCTCGAGGACCCCGAGCACCGCGGCGGGGACCGCGCTCTTGCGAAGTGCCTTCGACATGGTCGCCCCGACAAGCCGCCGCGAAGGGCGAGAGAGGAAAATGGCGGCCCCGACAGGACTCGAACCTGTGGCCTACGGTTTAGGAAACCGCCGCTCTATCCGACTGAGCTACGGGGCCGTGGCTCTTCCTCTAGCGCGAGGTCGCGCCGAGCGCCAGAGGGTGCCTCAAACGTGGACGAGGGAGTGGACCTCGCCGCCCAGCTTCTTGCGGCCCTCGAGGAAGTCCAGCTCGATCACGAAGAGGTAGCTGTCGACCTTCCCGCCGGCCTTGGCGATCAGCTCGCCGGTCGCGGCGGCGGTGCCCCCGGTGGCGAGGAGATCGTCCACCACCAGGACGGTCTCGCCCTCGGCGAGGGCGTCCTCGTGCATCTCGAGGGTGTCGGTCCCGTACTCCAGATCGTAGGTGACGCTCACCGAGGCGGCCGGGAGCTTCCCCTTCTTGCGCACCGGGATGAAGCCCACGCCGAGGCGGAGGGCCAGCACCGAGCCGAAGATGAAGCCCCGGGCCTCCATGCCGGCGACCTTGTCGATCTTCCGGTCCTTCACCAGGTCGGCCAGCCGATCGATCACCTGCCCGAAGGCCTCGGGGTCGCCGAGGACCGGCGTGATGTCCTTGAAGAGGATGCCCGGCTTGGGGAAGTCGGGGACGTCGCGGATCAGGTCTTTGAAGTCGCTCATGGCGCGGGGGACGTTACCTCGATCCCGCCCGGCTGGGCAGGCCCGGGATCGGCGGCGGCGGCCTCCTCCCCCGCACCGCAGATGCGGGCGTAGGGCGACGCGGGGGCGGCCTCGCTCTCCTTCTCCTCGTGCTTGCCCAGGGTCCCCATCAGGACGAACCCACCGATGAGGAGCACCACGAAGACGGTGGCGACCAGGTTGAAGTACTTCTCCAGGAAGCGCCGGACCACGGGCCCGAAGAGGTAGATGAGCAGGGCCACCGCGAAGAAGCGCGCGGGGCGCCCCAGCGCGCTCGCGCCGACGAAGGTCCCGAGATCCATCTCCATCGCCCCGGCGGTGATGGTGAAGATCTTGTAGGGGATGGGCGTGACGGCGGCGACGAAGACCGCCCAGAAGTCGTACTTGGCGAAGGAGCCGGCCAGCCAGTCGAAGGTGGCCTGCCCCTTGTAGAGGGCCACCAGGCGGCAGCCGAGCACATCCATCAACCCCCGGCCGATGGCGTAGCCGCCGACGCCGCCGAGCACCGAGGCGACCGAGCAGACGCCCGCGTACCAGAAGGCGCGCCGCGGCAGGGCGAAGGCCATCGCGATCAGCAGGACGTCCGGCGGGATCGGGAAGAACGAGGCCTCGGCGACGGCCAGGATCGCCAGCGCCGGCACGGCGTAGCGGGTGCCCGACCACTTCAGGACCCAGTCGTAGAGACGTTTGACCATCTTGCGGTGCGCGATCTTCGGGGGAGAAAAGGCGAACGCCCCCGGGGTCGAAACCCCGGGGGCGCTCATGGTCGGGACGACTGGATTTGAACCAGCGACCACTTGCACCCCAAGCAAGTGCGCTACCAGGCTGCGCCACGTCCCGTTATGGAAGGACGCTTTCTAGCGGGGGCGGCACCCCGGTGTCAACGCACTCACTCGAGGGCGTCGAGATCGGCCTCCCGGCGGTCCAGGAGCGCCAGGAGATCGGAGAGGCCGTCGCGCAGGCCCTCGAGCCGATCGAGGTCCAGGCGGGCCAGCGGCACCTTGGGCGCCGAGAAGGTCTCGAGCTCCCCCTGGGAGAGGAGGCTCCTGAGCTGCTCGCGGGCCCCGGCGATCGTGAAGCGCTCCTCGTAGAGCAGCTTGCGGATCGCCACCAGGACCTCGACGTCCCGCCGCCGGTAGAGCCGCTGGTTGCGCTGGCTCTTCTGCGGCTTGATCTCCTTGAACTCGGTCTCCCAGTAGCGCAGCACGTGCGGGCGGACGCCCAGGAGATCGGCCACCTCGCCGATGCGGAAGTAGCGGCGGTCGGGGATCTGGATCGCCCGGTGGCCCTCCCTCGCCTCGGCCGCCTCCGGGCCGACGTCCGGCGCAGGGGCGGCGCTCTCCCGGCGAGCCTCCGCCCGGGAGGGGGTGCCCTCGGCCTCGTGGGCCTGGGCATCGGCTGCAACCGTCGCGCTCCTCGGTCGTAGTGCCACGGTCGTCAGGTGTTGAGCGCGCTCTTCAGGACCTGGCTCGGACGGAAGGTGAGCACCCGCCGCGCCGAGATCTCGATCACCTCACCGGTCTGCGGGTTGCGACCGATGCGCGCGTTCTTCTCGCGGACGATGAAGTTCCCGAAGCCGGAGATCTTGATCTTCTCTCCCGCCTCGAGGGTCTCCTTCATGGTCTGGAAGACGAGCTCGACGATCTCGGCGCTCTCCTTCTTGGAGAATCCAACCTTGTTGTAGACGCTCTCTACGATGTCGGCCTTCGTCATCCGCTTCACTCCTCCCCGGTAGGCGCCGGTTCATTGCGCCACAACCCAGGGTGCGTGTCAATCAGGCTTCCTTGTGGATCACATCGGTCACGCCTTGACAACCATGTCGTTATCGTCCGCACTTTTCCTCACCCAGATGAGGGCCGCCCCGAGCAGGACGAGCAGGACGATCGATGTCCACTGCGCCGGCGAGAGCCCGGCGAGGAAGCCGCCCCGGTCGTCGTCGCGCAGCATCTCGGTGAAGAAGCGCAGCACGGCGTAGCCTCCGAGGTAGAGCGCGAAGGTCGTGCCCTCCCGCCAACGCTCGCCGAGGCGAAGGTGCAGGACGAGGAGCGCGCCCGAGAGCAGCAGGAGCGCGCCCGCCTCGTAGAGCTGCACCGGGTGGAGCGGGATCCCCGGCGGGGCGAGCCCCCCGGGAGGGAAGACCACCGTGAGCGCCGCGTCGGGGGCGAAGGCGCCGTGACAGCAGCCGGCGGTGAAGCAGCCGAGGCGGCCGAAGGCGTGGCCGAGGGCCAGGCCCGGTCCGGCGATCTCGATCATCGGCAGCAGGGGGATGCGGTAACCCCGCAGGTAGAGCAGCGCCCCGAGCGCGCCGCCCGCGAAGCCCCCGTACCAGACCAGCCCGCCGCTGGTGGTGAGGAAGACCGACCAGGGCACGCCCTCCGGCTTGCCGTTCAGCAGCAGGAAGGCGAGGCGCGCGCCGAGGAAGCCCACCCCGAAGGCGATGGCCCCCGCGGCGAAGACGTCGAAGGCGGGGAGCCCGCGCCTGCGGGCGAGCCACGACGAGAGGCCGATCGACGCCGCCACGCCCAGGAACATCAGCGCGGCGTAGGTCGTAACCTGCAGCGACGCACCCGTGACCGGGTTGTCGAAGCTGAAGAGGACCGGGTGCAAGGTCCGAGGAGAGGGTGCGCCGCCCGGCGGCGGCGCACCATCACGAGGGACAGTCGAAGCGAGCAGCCGGGAGGCTACTCGACCTCTTCGTCTCCCTCGCCCTCGTCTCCGCCGACTTCGTCATCGCCGCCCTCGGCGGCCTCCATCTCGGCCTGCTGACGCTTCATCTCGGCTTCCATCTCGCGCTGCATCTCGCCGACGTCGACGCCCAGGGCCTCCATGCTGCCCAGGGCGGCCTCGGCGGCGGCGGCGCCCGCGGCCTCGGGCTCGGCCTGCTGCCACTCCTCGAAGGAGTTGTAGCCGGCCTCCTTGGCGGCGGACTCCATCTTGGCGGCCTGCCCGGCGGCGGCGGCGCCGCAGGCCACGGTGCAGGCGGTGGTGGCGCCACCGGCCAGGATGCCGAGGATGGCGATGACGATGCCGGCCACGGCGGCGCCCTTGCCGGCGCCCCCGACCTGCCCGGCCTTCTTCACCCCCATGATCGAGAGGATGAGCGCGACGACCGCGGCGCCCAGGCCCGCGAAGGGCATGAAGAAGAGGATCAGCCCGATGATCGCGATCACCAGGCCTGCGATGGCGATACCGTTGCCTCCACCCGACCCGCTGGGGGCGGCTTCCTGCGGCATTCCTTGATCCGGAGTGGTCATGCGTTCTCCTCCCGAAGGGATGTTCGGGAGCGATCACCACCCCCGAGTTTTCGACCAGGCTCTCTTCTCTAGCCCGGCTCGCGGGCTGGAGCCAAGAGACCCCGCAGGGCTCCGGTTCAGGCCGGATCAGCCCCGCAGGAGGGCGCCGGCCTCGGCCTGCAGCCGCTCGAGGAGGGCTGCCTGCAGGGCGTCGGCCTCCTCGTCCTTCAGGGTGCGATCGGGGGCGAGGAACTTGAGGGAGAAGGCCAGGGAGCGCTTCCCCTCCCCGACCTGCTCGCCGGCGTAGACGTCGAAGAGGCGCACGTCCTCGATCCGCACCCCGAGCTCCTCGGCCGCGGGCAGGGGCGCCCGCAGGAGCGCGAGGAGGGAGGCGGCCGGGAGGGCCTCGTCCACCACCACCGCGAGATCCCGCAGCAGCGGAGGGAAGCGCGGCAGGGAGGGTGCGCTGGCCAGGAGGTGCGCGGCCGCGGCGAGCGGCTTCACGTCGACCTCGAGCAGCATGACGCCCCGGGGCAGATCCAGCTCACCCGCGATGCGCGGATGGAGCTCTCCCATCCAGCCGATGGCCTCGCCCCCCAGCAGGACGCTGGCGGCGGTGCGGGGGTGGAGCCAGGGGTGGGCCTCGGCGGCGGCGACGACCTCGAGCCTGGCCACGGCGAGCAGCCGGGCGGCGGCCTCGAGGACGCCCTTGAGGTCGTAGAAGTCGCTGGCGGCCTCCTCCACCGACCAGCCGCGCTCGGATCGCGGCCCCCAGAAGAGGACGGCGAAGCGCTCGGGCTCGCGGGTGCTCTCGCCGGGGGCGCTCGCGGGCAGGTAGGCGCGGCCCAGCTCGAAGAGGCGGACCCGCTCGGCGAGGAAGCGCCGGTTGAGGAGCAGGTTGGTCAGCAGGCTCTGGCTCACCATGGTCCGCATCACCGACTGCTCGCTGGAGAGGGGGTTGGTGATCCGGATCGGCTGCCGGGCGCCGTCGAGGGCCGCGACCAGCTCGGGCGCGAGGAAGCTGTAGTTCACCACCTCGCTGGCGTCGGCGGCCAGGGCTGCCTCCCGCAGCCGCCGCAGCACGGCGGAGGTGGGATCGTGCGCCTCGATGGCCGCCATCGGCCGATCCTGCGGGGGCAGGAGCGAGGGGATGATGCCGTAGCCCTCGATGCGGGCGATCTCCTCGATCAGGTCGATCTCCCGCGACATCTCCGTGCGGAAGGAGGGCGCGAGCAGCTCGGTGCGGTCCTCCTTCGTCTCGGCGAACTCGAAGCCGAGGCGGCCGAGGATCTCGTGCTGCCGCTCGAGGCTCACGGGGGTCCCCAGCACCTGCTCCACGCGCCCGTGCCGCAGGGTGACCCGCTGCAGCTCGTAGGGCCGGGCCTGGGTGTCCACCAGCCCCGGAGCGACCTCGCCCCCGGCCAGCTCGGCGAAGAGGGCCGCGGCGCGGTCGGCGGCGACCGGCACCATGAGGGGATCGGCGCCCCGCTCGAAGCGGTGGGAGGCCTCGGTGTGAAGCCCGTGGCGGCGGGCCGTGCGGCGGATGACCGTCGCCTCGAAGTGGGCGCTCTCGAGGAGCACCCGGGTCGTGCTGTCCCGCACCTCGGAGAGCTCGCCGCCCATCACGCCGGCCAGGGCGACCCCCCGATCGGCGTCGCCGATGAGGAGGTCGGCCGGATCGAGCACCCGCTCGACTCCGTCGAGGGTGGTGAAGCGCTCCCCCTCCCCGGCCCAGCGCACCCGGATCCGCTCCTCGTGGAGGTGATCCAGATCGAAGGCGTGGAGCGGGTGGCCGAGCTCCATCAGGACGTAGTTCGTCACGTCGACGACGTTGGAGATCGGGCGCACGCCGCAGAGCTGCAGGCGGGCCTGCATCCAGGCCGGCGAGGGGCCCATCTTCAAGCCCTCGATGATCCGGGCGGCGTAGCGCCGGCAGCCCTCGGGGGCCTCGATCTCGATCCGGGTCAGCTCCGCGGCGCCCTGCCCCGCCTCGGGGACCACCGAGCTCGGCGAGAGCAGCGGGACGCCCAGCACCGCGGCCACGTCGCGCGCCACGCCCAGGTGGGAGAGCGCGTCGGGGCGGTTCGGCGTGATGCCCAGGGTGTAGACGACGTCGTCCATCCCCAGGGCGGCGGCCAGGGAGCCGCCGATCTTCGCGTCGGCGGCCAGATCCATGATGCCGCTGTGATCGTCGCCGAGGCCGAGCTCCTTCGCCGAGCAGAGCATGCCCGCCGAGGGCACGCCCCGCACCTTGCGGGCGCCGATCTCCAGGCCGCCGGGGAGGGTCACGCCGGGGGTCGCGAAGGCGACCCGCATCCCGGCCCGCACGTTGGGCGCGCCGCAGACGACGGTCTGGGTTCCGGAGCCGTCGCTCACCTGACAGACCGAGAGCTTGTCGGCGTCGGGGTGCCTCTCGACCGAGAGGACCTCGCCGACGATCATCCCGCGCAGGCCCTCGCCCGGGCGCTCGATCTCCTCGACCTCGAGCCCGACGTTGGTGAGGAGCTCGGCGAGCGCGTTGGCCTCCGGCAGCTCGCCGTCGACGAGCTGCTGCAACCAGCCGTGGACGATCTTCATCGGGCGAAGCTCCCCAGGAAGCGCAGGTCGTTGTCGAAGAGGAGCCGGAGGTCCTCGACCCGGTGGCGCAGGAGCGCGATGCGATCGACGCCCATGCCGAAGGCGAAGCCGCTGACCTTCTCCGGGTCGTAGCCCACGTGGGCGAAGACGCCGGGGTCGACCATGCCTGCCCCGAGGATCTCGAGCCAGCCGGTGTCCGAGCAGGTGCGGCAGCCCTTGCCCTCGCAGAGGGTGCAGGTCACGTCGACCTCGGCCGAGGGCTCGGTGAACTGGAAGTAGGAGGGGCGCAGGCGGATGCGTGTCTCCTCCCCGAAGAAGACCCGGGCGAAGCGCTCGAGGGTCCCCTTGAGGTGGGCCATGGTGATGCCCTCCTCCACCCAGAGCCCCTCGATCTGGTGGAACATCGGGGTGTGGGTGACGTCCGAGTCCCGCCGGTAGACCTTGCCGGGGCAGATGACCCGGATCGGCGGCGGGTGCCGGAGCATGGTGCGGACCTGCACCGGCGAGGTGTGGGTCCGCAGCAGCACCTTCCCGGGCTCGGGGCCCCGGCCGCCTCCGGCCGTCAGGGCCGCGGCGGGGTGGGCCTCGTCCACGAAGAGGGTGTCCTGCATGTCCCGGGCGGGGTGATCCGCCGGGATGCCCAGGGCCTCGAAGTTGTAGAAGTCGCCCTCGATCTCGGGGCCGTCGGCGACCTGGAAGCCCATCCGCCGGAAGACCTCGACGAGGTCCTCCATCGTGCTCATGACGGGGTGCCGAGCGCCGGTGTGGACCGGCCGCCCGGGCAGGGTCACGTCGATGGGCGGGCCCGCGACCTCGGCCTCGAGCATCCGGCGGCGGGCGTCGTCCTTGGCGGACTCGACCGCGGCCGTGATGGCATCCCGGACCCGGTTGGCCACCTGCCCCACCTGGGGCCGGGCCTCGGCCGAGAGCTTCCCCATGGCCTTGAGGATCTTGCTGACCTCGCCCTTCTTGCCGAGGTAGCCCACCCGGACGGACTCGACCGCCTCGAGAGGCCTCGCCTCGGCGAGCGAGCGCGCCAGCTCCTCGCCGGCGCGCCGCTCGGCGTCTTCCAGATCCCCGATGAGCCGCTCCGGGGAGCCCTCACCCGACATGGCTACTGCTCGAGGTTGGCGGCCGCCACGATCGCGGCGAAGCCCTCGGCGTCGTGGTAGGCGATCTCGGCCATCACCTTGCGGTCGACCTCGATGCCGGCATGCTTGAGGCCGGCGATGAGGCGGCTGTAGGTGGTGCCGTTCTGGCGGGCCGCGGCGTTGATCCGGGCGATCCAGAGGGCGCGGAAGTGGCGCTTGCGCTGCTTCCGATCCCGGGTGGCGTTCTCGCGGGCCTTGTCGACCGCTTCCTGGCCACGCCGGATGGTGTTCTTCCGGCGACCCCGGAAGCCCTCGGCGTTCTTCAGAATCCGCTTGCGACGCTGCCGCCGCTGAGCTCCTGCGCTCTTGACTCTCATCTCGAGACTCCTTTCGCCCCGGTCCGATGGCGGCGCTCGCCTCGCCCGGGAGCGGCTTCACCCCGTTCTTCGGGGCTCACCGACTTTGTTGGTTACTGCTGGGGGGAGCAGCTTCCCTAACCGTAGGGGAGCAGCTCCTTGCGGACGCGCTTGGCGTCCGGATCGGCCATCGTGGAGGTCCCACGAAGGTTCCGCTTCTGCTTCTGGGACTTGGAGAAGGTCAGCATGTGACGGGTGTGCGCATGCTTGAACTTCACCTTGCCCGACTTCCGGATCTTGAACCGCTTCGCGGCTCCCCGGTTCGACTTCAACTTCGACATCGTTCCTACTCCTTCGCTAGTTCGTCTCGGCGGCGGCCGGTGCCTCGGGCTGCTCACCCTGGCTCTCGACCTCCACCTTCTTCTTTTCGGCGGGCTTCTCGCTGGTCTTCTCGCTGCTCGATCCCTTGGAGGTCTTCCATCCGCTCTGCTGGGCGGCCTTCGGGGCCAGGATCATGTGCATGGTTCGGCCTTCCATCTTCGGCGACGCCTCGACCTTGGCGAGATCGTCCACCGCGGCGGCGACGGTCTGCAGGCGCTTGATGGCGATGTCCTTGTGGATGACCTCCCGGCCCCGGAACATGATCGTGACCTTGACCTTGTCGCCCGCCTCGATGAAGCGGCGCACGTGCTTCAGCTTGAAGTCGTAGTCGTGATCGTCGGTCTTGGGGCGGAGCTTGACCTCCTTGAGCTCCTGATGGGTCTGATTTCGCTTGGCTTCGGCCTGCTTCTTCTTCTGCAGGTACTTGTACTTGCCGAAATCCAGGATCTTGCAGACGGGCGGCCGAGCCTCCGGGGCGACCTCGACGAGATCGAGTCCGGCGTCCTCGGCTCGCTTGAGCGCAATATCCGTGGGCATCACCCCGAGGTTCTCGCCGTCGGCTCCGACGACCATCACCTCGCGGGCGCGAATTCTCATGTTGATCCGGGGACCTCGATCGGCATTTCGTTCGCGGTCGAACCGTCTGAATCGTCGGATGGCTGACATCCTCCTGGAAGGGTCTCTCTTGCCCCACCGCGAGGCGGCGGGAGCGGCAAGCCGCGAACGATACTCAAGCGGCTTGCGCTGTCAAGCGGCGCAGGGGCCGGATCTTTCGTTTCAGGGCAACTCCGGGGCAGATTCCCCCAGTTTCGGGCGCCGGGCGGCGGCCGCGAGGCGCTCGACCAGGGCCTCTCGGGCGAGGAAGCCCTCGTCCGCCCCACCCCGCAGGCGCAAGCTGGCCCCGCCCTCCTCGACCTCCTTGTCGCCCAGGACCAGCACCGCCGGCACCTTCTGGAGCGAGAAGCGCCGGATCTTGGCGTTCATCTTGTCGGAGGCCTCATCGACCTTCACCCGGATCCCGGCGGCCTTCAGGTCGGCGGCCAGGGCCAGGGCGGCCTCGAGGTGGCGGTCGGCGATGGTGACGATCCCGACCTGCACCGGAGAGAGCCAGAAGGGGAAGGCCCCGGCGTGGTGCTCGGTGAGCACGCCCACGAAGCGCTCGATGGAGCCCAGCAGGGCCCGGTGGATGACGTAGGGGCGGTGCGCGGCGTTGTCGCTCCCCACAAACTCCAGGTCGAAGCGCTCGGGGAGGTTGAAGTCGAACTGCACCGTCGAGCACTGCCAGGTCCGCCCGATGGCATCCTTGAGCTTCAGATCGATCTTCGGGCCGTAGAAGGCGCCGCCGCCCTCGTCGATCTTGTAGTCGAGCCCCGCCGCGGTGGCGGCCTTCTCCAGGGCCTTCGTGGCCCGGTCCCATTCCTCGGGCTCACCGACGGCCTTCTCGGGCATGGTCGAGACGTAGGCCTCGAACTCGCTGAAGCCGAAGGTGCGCAGGATCTGGAGGCAGAAGTTCACCACGTCGACGACCTGCTCCTCGAGGTTCTCGGGGGCCACGAAGAGGTGGGCGTCGTCCTGGGTGAAGCCGCGGACCCGCATCAGGCCGTGGAGGGTGCCGCTGCGCTCGTAGCGGTAGACCGTCCCGAGCTCGGCGAACTTCAGGGGGAGCTCGCGGTAGCTGCGGTGCCCGTGCTTGTAGATCATCATGTGGAAGGGGCAGTTCATCGGCTTCGCGTAGAAGCTCTGCCCTTCCAGCTCCATCTCCGGGTACATCCCCTCCTTGTAGAAGTCGAGGTGACCGCTGGTCTCCCAGAGGGTCGCCCGGCCGACGTGGGGGGAGTAGACGAGGTCGTAACCGGCCGCGAGGTGCTCGTCCCGCCAGAGATCCTCGATCTGCTTGCGGATCAGGGCGCCGTTCGGATGCCAGAGGATGAGGCCGCCGCCGACCTTCTCGTCCACCGAGAAGAGGTCGAGCTCCTTGCCCAGCTTGCGGTGGTCGCGCTTCTTCGCCTCCTCGAGGCGCTCGAGGTGGGCCTTGAGCTCCTTCTTGTCGGTGAAGGCGGTGCCGTAGATCCGCTGGAGCTGCTCGTTGCCCTCCTGGCCGCCCTGGTAGGCGCCGGCCACCGAGAGCACCTTGAAGGCCTTGATCTTGCCGGTGTCGGAGAGGTGCGGGCCCCGGCACATGTCCTCGAACTCGCCGTGCTTGTAGAAGGAGATCTCGGCGTCCTCGGGGAGGCGCTCGATGATCGCGGCCTTGTAGCGCTGGCCCGTCTCCTCGACCCACTTCAGGGCCTCCTCGCGGCCGCAAGAGCGCTTCACGAAGGGCGCGCCCTCCTTGAGGAGCTTCTTGCACTCCTCCTCGATCCTCTCGAGGTCCTCGGGGGTGAAGGGATCCACGCCGCCGATGTCGTAGAAGAAGCCCATCTCGGTGGCCGGGCCGTCGTCGAAGACCGCGCCGGGGAAGAGGCGCTGCACCGCCGAGGCGAGGATGTGGGCCGCCGAGTGGCGCAGCCGCATCAGGCCCTCCTCGTCCCGGGAGGTGAAGATCTTCAGGGCGCTGTCCTTCTCGATGGGCGCGCCGAGGTCGACCTCGACCCCGTCCAGGGAAGCGCCGAGCGCCGCGCGCAGGAGACCCTCGCCGATCTGCTCCCGGATAAACTCGGACACCGGGGTGCCGGCGGCGACCTGCTTCTGGCTGCCGTCTGGGAGGGAGACCTTCACTTCGCTGCTCATCGCTTCGTTCCTTTGCGGCTGCTGGAGCCATCCTGCTCCACGAACACGAACGCCACGACCCTCTTGCGTGGGCCGTGGCGTTCTCTTGGTAGGCGCGAGTGGTTTCGAACCACCGACCTCTACCGTGTCAAGGTAGCGCTCTACCCCTGAGCTACGCGCCTGTATCCGTACTGCGAGACGGGAGATTTATGCTCGCGCCGCCCGGGTGTCAACGAGGCTTTCGATCTCCGAGGGTCGTTTCCAGGAGCTCCAGCGCCCGCCGCGCCTCCTTGCGACGAGCCCCCGAGAGCCAGAGCGTGAGGCGGAGCCCATCGGGTTGCCGCTTCAGGCCCCGGAGGGTCGCGGCCTGCAGCCCGGACCCGAGCAGCAGGTCCACGTAGGCGCGCTCCTGCGGCCAGAGGGCCACGGGGCGGCCCCCCGCCTCCCGGAGGTCGAGGAGCACTCCGAGGGGATCGATGGCCGGCAGGCGCGCGGGCGCAGCACCTCGCTCGCCGATCCAGAGCGCGGCGCCCGCCTCGCCTCGGGCCACGAGGAGCGCCAACGCCTCGGGCGAGAGGCCCTCCGGCGCCTGCTGGACCAGGAGCTGATCCCGGGGGCGCGACCCCCAGCCGCGCAGCCGCTCCGGGCTCGTGGCCCCCCGGAGCCAGACCCGCACCCGGGTCGGCGGCAGCCGCCCCAGCCCCACGCGGGCCGCCTCGTCCTCCCCGGGATCCACTCCCAGGGTGATCCCTCGCAGGCCCCGCAACCCCTCCAGCTGCTTCACGTGCACGGGCAAGAGCGGCATCTCCAGCCAGAGGTGGACGGCGGGGTGCGCGCGGAGCCGGTTCAGCAGCGCCGGCCGGATCATGTTTCCGCGCGGCAGGTGCAGCGCGAGCACCACGCCCGGGATCGCCGCGGCCTGCTTCCAGGTGGCCGAGGGATCGTCCTCTCCGAGGACCACCATCCGGGGGATCGGGCCGAGGTCGAGCTCCAGGGCCTCGATGGCCTCCCGCTCCGGCTCGGGCCGGGGCGGCGGCGGCCGGGGCACCTCGGGCAGGCGCCCTCCCCGCTCGACCTCCAGGGGCAGCCCCCGCCGGGGCGGCTCCTTCGCCTCCCGCGCCTCGTCCTCCCCGGCCCACCCGGCGGCGGGCGCGGTGAGGAGCAGCGCGCAGCCGATGCTAGCGATGCAGCTCTTCGACCTCACGGTGGTAGCCCTTCCACTCCCGCAGGTGCGGATCCCAGCGCTCGTGGCGCTCGCTCCACTCCAGCAGGGCGTAGGTCAGCTTCACCTGCCGCCCCAGGTGCTCGATCTCGAGGCTGGTGACGTGGTTCCAGGTGCCGGTGTTCAGGTAGGTGCGCCCCCCGGGGTACTCCCGGAAGAGGGCGTGGTGGGTGTGGCCGAAGACCACGATCTCGCACTGCTGCGCCTCGAGGAGCTGCGCCGCCTCCCGCTCCAGGCTGGGCGAGGCGCTGTAGCGCAGGATCTTCCCGGCCAGCTCGAGGAAGCGGAAGCGCCGGTGGGCCTTGGGCGTGAAGATCGAGTGCAGGAGGAAGGCGAAGGAGCGCCGGACCAGCCGCAGCAGCCAGCGGGTGTCGTTCCAGACGGCCCAGCGCAGGAAGCGCCGGAAGGGGGTCACCTTGTCGATGTAGGGGCGCTGGGCCTTCTCCACGGCCATCACGTGGATCAGGTAGTGCGCGCCCCAGGGCAGGTTCACGACCGGCTCGGGGAGCCCACGGGTGAGGAAGAGGCGGCTGGCGTCGAAGTCGTTGAGGACGTCCCAGCGGTGGCCGTGCTCGATGTGGACCGCGTCGAAGCGCAGGTGGTCGAGGTGGAAGCTCACCCGCTCCCCCAGCCGCTCGCGCAGCAGCGCCTGCACCGAGTCGAAGAGGAGGCCCGGATCGTGGTTGCCCATCACGAAGGCGATGGAGCGGCGCGGCACGCTGGCGAAGCGCTCGAGGGCGTCGAAGAGCTTGCGGTGGCCGTCCAGCACCCGCCGCAGCAGCTCCCGGCAGACCTCCTCGGTGAAGAGGTCCTCCTGGCGGGCCACCTCGTTGAGCTGCAGCAGGTTGAAGAAGTCGCCGTTGATCACCAGCTCCACCTCGGCGTCGTGGAACTCGCCGGTGCGGTGGAACTCGAGGAACTCGACGAACTTCTCGTCGAAGAAGAAGTCCTCGAGGTAGTTGCGGGTGCCGTCGGCCCGGTAGCGGCCCGTGCCGAGGTGGAAGTCCGAGACGACGAGCTTGACCTTGCGCACGGGGCCCTCAGGCCTCGCGGTAGAACTCGGACTCCCGGTAGAAGTCGAGCACCACCTTCAGGAGGATCTTGAGGATCGCGGCCAGGGGCACCGCCACCAGGACGCCGAAGAAGCCGAAGAGCTCCCCGAAGACCAGCACCGCCACGATGATCACGAAGGGCGAGAGGCCCACCGAGTCGCCTACGATCTTAGGCGTGATCACCCAGCCCTCGAGGAACTGCACCACCCCGAAGACGGCGTAGACCGCCAGGAAGGGGCCCCAGCCGTGCCAGTCGAGGATGGCCAGCGAGGTGGCGAGGATCAACCCGACGGCGGTCCCCAGGTAGGGGACGATGTTCCCCAGGCCGGCCGAGATCCCCACCAGGGTGGCCAGCGGCAGCCCCACCGCCCAGAAGCCGACGGTGTAGAGCAGGGCCAGGATCGAGGAGACCGTGAGCTGGCCCCGGACGAAGGCGCTCATCGCCCCGTCGATGTCCCGGAAGCGGGCCGAGACCGGCTCGCGGTAGGCGGCCGGGAGCAGCTCGCGGATCCGGGCCACGATGAGGTCGAAGTCCCGCAGCAGGTAGAAGGCGAAGACCGGGATCATGAGCAGCCCGGCCAGGGAGGCCAGCAGGCTGACCGTGCCCCCGAAGAGCCCCTGGAGGACGCGCCCGACCGGCGCCGCCAGGCCCTTGAGCTCGGTGGACTGGAGCTGCCCCACCGTGTTGGTCACCAGCTCCCGCAGGCTGGCGGGCAGCTCGAGGCCGAGCTGCTCCTGCAGGTAGGGATCGGCCCGGGTCAAGAGCAGGCTCACCTTCCCCGGCACCTGGCCGAACTCGGCGACCACCTGGGGGATGATGAGCAGGGTCAGGAGGGCCAGGACCGTCAGGAAGGAGGCCAGGAGGATCACGATGGCCGAGGTGCGGGGCACCTTGCGTGCCTCGAAGCGGTCCACGACCGGATCCAGGAGGTAGGCGATGATGAACGCCACCAGCAGGGGCACCGCCACCGAGCGCACCAGGGAGGCGAGGTAGACCAGCGCGGCCAGCGCCGCCAGGACCCCGAGCCCCCAGAGCATCCTCCGCTTCAGCCCCAGGAAGACCGCCGGATCCTCCCGCGGCCCTTCGACCCCAGCATCCGCCTCAGCCTCAGCATCCGCCTCGGCGTCCGCCGCCTGCCCCTCCGCGCCCGGAGCCTCCTCGGCCTTCACCTCGACCGGGGCTTCCTCGGCCTTCACCTCGGCCCTGCGAACCTTCTTCTTCGTCACGCGCCGATTCTAGGCACACACCCCGCTTCACTCCCAGGGTGCGCGCTCGCGGCAGCGCCCTACTCGCCAGCCAGCGCCGCGTCGCGCTTCTGGTTCCAGGCGACCCACGCGGCCTCGGCGGACTTCGCCTCGTCGGCCGCGGCGAACTCCTCGGGCTCGGCGGGCAGGCCGTTGGCGCCGATCTTGATGGACATCATCTCGCCCACCAGCTTCTCCCACTGGTCCTTCGAGACCTGCTGGGGACCGGCGACCTCCTGCCGCTTCTCGCCCGTCTCGTGGGTCTGGTACATCGGCCGCATGCCGGCGACGGCCACCGCGCCGTTGTAGACCCGCACGAGGGTCGACTTGTCCTTGTTGGCGTTGACCCGGAAGGTCGTGCCCCGGACGCCGGCCACGGCGTTGTCGGTGGTGATCTCGTACTTGCTGTCCGCCCCGAAGGCCTTGGTCACCTTGGTCCAGGCCTTGCCGAGGGAGAGCCCCACCGAGACCTTGCGGCCGCCGTCGATGAAGGCGGCCTCCTTGATGGTCGCCTCGCTCTTGGGGCCGAGGCGCACCATCGAGCCGTCGCCCAGCTTGATCTCGAGCTTGGAGTTCCCGATGGTCTTCACCTTGTCGCCGGCGAAGACCGACTCGCCCTTCTTGAGGGCCTTCTTCTGGTCCTTGCCGAAGTAGCGGAAGGCGCGGCCCTCCCGGAAGGTGACCTCACCCGCGGCCTCGACCGCCGGAGCCGCCGCCGGCTCGTCGGCCGCGAAGGCCGAGGTGATGCTCACCGAGGCCAGAGTGGCGAGAGAGATCGCACCCACGAGGAGCGCGATATGGCGGCTGTCGATTCGAGCCTTCATGGGGCTGTCTCCTTGTCCTTTTCGTCCGATCCCTCGGGCATCGCCGGAAGACGCCGGAGCTTCACGGGAATGGTTTCGGTCACGTCGGCAGCGACGTGCACCTCCGCGCGGTAGGTCTCGTAACCGGTCAGGCGAACCTCGATGCGATGGGTCCCGGGATCGAGCTCGAGGTAGGCGGGCGCGATGAAGTCCGAGCCCAGGCCCTGGGTCACCCCGTCCAGCTCGATCTCCGCCTCGGTGGGCTGCACCGCCAGGCGGATCCTGCCCCGGCCCGGGGCCGGCATCTCGATGGGGAGGGCCGCCGGGGCGGCCTCCCCGGAGGTGACGGGGAGCGGGGTCGCCGGGGGGTCAGCCGAGGCGGGGCTCTGCGCTCCCGCACATCCGCCCAGGCCCCCGAGGAGGCCGAGGCCGCCCAGGAGCAGGATTGGCAATCGGCTCACCCCTCGACTCCCTCGACTACTTCTCCAGCTTCAAGGTCAGCGCGCCGGGCTTCACGCCCATCACGGCGACCGAGAAGGGCCCCAGCTTCTTGGCGGAGAGCTCAGCAGCGATGTCCTCGGCGCTGGCCGTGGTCTGCACCTCGAGCTTGGCCTTTCCATCGGCGAACTCGCGCTGCTGCACCGAGCTGATGCCGGTGATCCCGTCCTGCAGCAGACCCTTGAACTTCATCAGGTCGCCGTAGGAGGACACGCCGCTCACGTCGAGCTTCACCCAGGAGCCGCTCTCCTGGTTCTGCCAGGTGTCGGCCAGGCCCTGCTTGATCTTCACCGAGAGCGAGCGGGCGAGGCTCTGGAAGCTCCAGTTGCCGGCCAGGTCGGGGGAGACCGCGGTGCCGTTGCCGTCGCCGGAGGCCGTGGTGAGCACGGCGCCGGTGCGGATGTCGATCAGGCGGACCGAGCCGGAGGCGTGGGAGGCGACCAGCGAGTCCGAGTTCCACATCTGCTTGAGGTTGTTCTTGGGCACCATCGCCGTGGCCGTGCCGTAGACGATGATCTCGGCGTCGGTCAGGCCGCCGATCTTGGCCAGCACGTCGTCGGAGACCTTCTCGCCCTTGAGCCCCGCGACCAGCGGGTGGGAGGCGAGGGAGGTGTAGTCGAAGAAGCGGAACTGGAGGTTGGCCGGCAGGGGCTCCCAGCACTCCTTGCGCTTGGTGGCCTTGGGCGAGCCGCACTCCTCGTCGCCCTTGCGGGTCTTCACGGTCTTGCCCTCACCCACGTAGGTCTTGTTGAGGTAGTCCATGAGGGCGTTCTCGAAGACCTGCGGCCTCGGACCGGCGGCGCCACCCTCGGCGTTCCACCAGTAGCTCGGCTTCGGCGAGTCGGCGTTCTGCTCGGCGACCATCAGGAGCACGCGCGGGTAGCGCTGCTTCTGGATGAGGAGGCCGATGCGATCGAGGCGATCGCGCAGCTTGCCCTTGGACACGGTGACCTTCAGGGTCACCTTGCAGCTCGCCGCATCGCAGGAGGGCGCACCGACCGGCTCCCAGCCGCTCACGTAGCCACCGCTCTGGGCGCTGACCTCGTCGCGGACCGCGATCCAGTCCTTGCTCTCGGAGATGCCCGTGACGAAGGTGCCGGCCACCCTCTCCACCGCGTCCCGGAGGGCGTACTGCTTCGCCTTCTGCTTGGCGGCCTCCACGTTGCCCGCCACGATGGCGGCCTCACCGGTGCTCTCCACCGTCTGCTCCGCGGCCTTCTCGGCGAAGGCCGGAACCGAGAACATCGTGGTGACTGCAAGCGCCACCACCGTCCAGACCTGCTTTTCGAGGCTTCTCATCCTCTTTGCTCCTTTTTCTTGGCGCTCATCAGTCAGTAACGATCATGACGCGCCCCTCCGAGAGGAAGGGCTCGCTCTTGGCGGCTCCGCGGACCTTGCCGGCCACGTCCATGGCCAGCACGACGTCGCTGCCCTTCGCCTCGGTGGCCTTCACCACCAGCGGCGAGCAGCCGACGCGGGCGTTCGACTTCGCCTCGTCCACGGACTTCGCGTAGGCCGCGACGCCACGGTCGGCGGCCGCGCCGGGCTCCAGCAGCGCGGAGGCGGCGACCTCCTTGCCGGAGGCATCCAGGACCCGCGGCGCCAGCGCCGGCACGACGCCGGTACCCTTGGCGTCCACCACCAGGCCGGTGGTCCCGCCCGCGCAGGCGCCCTTCGGGGTGGCGCTCGCCGGGATCACGGCAGAGGCCAGCTCGCCGTCGAGCTTCATCTCCACGTCCACCTCCACGCCGCCGTCCGAGAAGTAGCGCGTCGCGGTGACCTCGAAGTTGCGCAGCACGCCCTGGACCTTGGCCTTCACCGAGGAGTTCGACTCGATGATCCCACCGACGCTCTCACCGCCGGTGACCTCGACCCCCTCGAGGGTCTCGAGGATGTTCCGCATGGCATCCAGCTTGGCGGCCTTCTCGGCCCCCAGGCGGGCGACCGTGATGTTGGCCGCCTTGAGGTTGGGAGCCCCCTTACCGGTAGCCTTGACCACCCGGTTGCTCCAGTCGACTTGACCCTTCTCCGCTACCGCCGAGCTCGACAGGCCAACCCCCAGGGTAAGACTCATCAAAGCGACGACGACCCGCCCTCGCATCATCATGCGGAACTCCTTTCCGGATGTGTCCCACTAGCGTTCTCTTTGTACTCGACAGTGATCAGACCTCTTTGGATCGGGTCCCGTCAAGCATCACCGGCGATATCCAATATGAGTCCAAGGCCTCGAAATCTCTGTGATTGTAATCACAGGGACTCATTCGGCTCCGCAGCGCTCCGACGGGAGGCGGCCCGGTCTATTCGCCGCCGCCCCAGCGGAAGCCGAAACCGAGGACCACGTCGGTGACCCAGCCCCGCCGCAGCACCTGCAGCTCGACCACCGGCTCGGCCCGGGTCCAGGGCCAGGCCAGCTGCACCCGGCCTCCGAAGACGGGGCGCAGGCTGGTGCTGGTCTCGGTCTGAACCCCGCCCGCCTCGACGCGCTGGAGGGTGGAGCCCAGCGCCACCCCGCCGAGGCCGCCCAGCTCGAGATCAGCCTCTCCCAGCCGCAGAAGCACCGAGATCGAGCCCTGCGCCGCCAGCAGGATCTGGCGCACCGTGAGCACCGAGGTGCTCCGGCGGTGCCAGCTGGCGAGCCCCCAGGCCTGGAGGCGCAGGCTTCCCAGCGCCACCCCTCCCCCGCCGGCCAGGCCCGGCGCGAGGGCCGGGCTCTCCCGCTTCGGGGACCCCAGGGCCCAGATCCCCATCACCACGCTCCCCAGGGGCCGCAGCCCCCGCCGCCCCCGGGGGCGCGCCTCGCGCTCGCCCTCGGCGGCCTCCGGCCGGGCCGGCGCCGGTCCGAGATCCACCTCCTCCAGGGAGGTCTCCTCCTCCCCCTCCTCGCCCAAGGGGGCCCACTGCGCGTGGGCCGCAGGGGCGGCGAGCAGCGCCGTCAGGAAAAGGGCGATCGGGGGGAGGCGCCGCATCATCGCTTCAGGGACACCCGTTCACGGGCCCGGCGGCGGCGAAGCGCTCGCCGAGGATCCGGCAGACCCGGGCCTGGAAGGGGGCGCCCTCGCCGGCGCTGGCGGCCGCGAGGACGGCGAGGAAGTCGGGCACGGTGAAGGTGCCCACCCTCTGGATGGCCCATTCGAGCGCGGCGGGCAGCGCCGCCAGCGCGGCGAGGACCCAGCGGTCGGCGACGCCCGGGTCCTCGCTCTCGGCGCGGATGCGCCAGAGGGCGCTGGCGAGGACCGCCCCCAGGAGGTAGGGGTCGAAGCCCGTGAGGTTCTGCTCCGCGTCCGCCATGGCCTGGGTGTAGAGGCGGGCCACCGAGACGTCCCGCCGGTCGCTCTCCGAGGGGAGCGTCAGGGCGATGAAGTCGGGATCCCCCGTGACCCAGGCCCCGAAGTAGTCGGCCAGCCCCTCGTTGAAGCCCGCCAGCCGGGCCTGCGCCGGCCCGTCGAGGGAGAGGGTCCGCCAGGAGAGGGGCTCGAAGTCGTCCACCAGGCAGGACCAGATGCCGTGGCTGTACTCGTGGGCGATGATCCCCTGGTTCATGGCCATCGCGAGGGTCGGGAACGCGTCGTGGGGGAGGAAGAAGATCGAGCCCATCAGGGGCATGAAGAAGGCGTTGTCGTGCTGCTTGCCCCCCACCCCGCCCGCGCGCTCGATGAAGGTGAGGTCGTAGTAGGTGGGCAGCCGGGCCAGGCAGGCGGGCGGCAGGCCGGCGCCCACCGCCGCGCGTCGGGCGCGGGCCACGTGGGCGTAGGCGGTGGCCATCCCGAGGGAGTGGTAGTCCTCGGCCAGCCAGACCGTCTGCGCGCCCCCCGCGCTCTCCAGGGTGCCGGGGCTGAACATCGCCCGGGGAGGCCGGCCCCTCCGGCGGACCATCGCCTCCTTCACGTCGTCCAGGGTGAGGAGCTCGCCGGCCTCGATGCCTCGGGCGATCTCGTCGTGATCGAGGACCAGCTTCGCTCCGGCCAGCACCTCCACGCCGGGGCCGCGGAGGTGAGCCAGGGACTCGATCTCCGGCAGCTCGGTCGGGACGATGGCGTAGGTCCCCGGCGTCTCACCGGGGCCGAGCACCCCCACCGTCACCGGACCCGAGACGTCGGGCCCGCACCCCGCCGCGAGGAGCAGCAGGATCGTCGGTAGGCAGCGCGGCGGACGAGAGGCCATCCGCCGCAGTCTACCCTCGCCGGCTAGTTCGCGCGCGGGAGGCTCCGCCGTCGGCGGCGGCGGCGGGCCACGTAGGCCGCGATCAGGGTGCGGTAGCGCTCGGGCATGGCGGTGAAGCGGATGCCGGAGCCTTCCCGGCCGTCCTCCCCCACCTCTCGCACGATCTCGCCGCTGGCCCAGATGACCTCGCGGCTGCCGGGCAGCGCGAACTCGAGGTGCACCTCCTTGCCCTCGAGCGCCGGCTCGATGAGGCTGCGCAGGTAGATGCCTCCGATGGAGATGTTCCGGGTCCGGCACATGAAGGGCTCGTCACCGACGATCTTGTTCAGGAAGATGTCGAGCGGTGCCCGCTGCTGCCGTCGCGTCCGCTCCTCGCTCCAGGTCTTCTCGGCTGCAATCACGGTGGCTCCTCCTTCGAGTGGGCCTTTTCGGGGGGTGGTGGGACTCGGGTCTCCCTCGGTCTCCCCGGAGAGGCGTTGTCCTACCTCCAACCTACCGACCCCCCGGCGGCCGTCAAAAAAAAGGCCCACCGCGGATCGAAGCAGTTCGGTGGGGCTGGCAAGTGCCCGGAAATCGCGGTTGAATGGCCGCAATGGCCGCGCGGATCCTCGTCGTGGACGACCACATCGAGCTCGCCACGCTCCTGGGCACAGCGCTCGAGGGACGGGGGCACGTGATCGAGCTGGCCCACAGCGGAGAGGAGGCCCTCCAGGCCGTCCGCGTGCAGCGGCCCGACGCCGCGGTCGTCGACCTGCTCCTGCCGGACATGCTGGGCACCGACGTGATCGACGCCCTGGTGGCCTCCGAGCCGCCGATCCCCGTCATCGCGATCTCGGGCGTCTTCCGGGGACCCTCCGGCAGCCACGCCGCGGTCGAGGAGCACGGGGCGCACCTCTTCCTCGAGAAGCCCTTCAGCACCAAGGCCCTCCTGGACGGGATCGCGGACCTGGTCGGCGCGACCGCCGAGGTGCCGGTGGAGATCGCCGAGGAGGACGCGGCCGAGGAGGCGCTGATCGAGCTGGAGCTCTCCGAGGCCATCGAGATCGACGAGGAGGAGCTGCAGCCGACCAACCCGCCCTCCCCTCCGGTGGCCTACGAGGCGCCCCTGACCTACGAGGCGCCGCTCCCCGAGCCCGGTCCGGCGCCCGAGCGCCGCAGCGCGGGGAAGCTGGCCCGGATGGGCTTCGTCGAGGATCTGGCGGGCGAGGCCGACCCCGGCCCCGCGCCGGATCGTTCGGCGAGGGCGCGGCTCCCCCGCCCCCCCCCGGAGCCGGCCACTCCGACCCGGCCCGCGGCGCGCTCCGGCGACCTCGCCCTCACCCGGGTCCCCCGCCTCATCGCCGCGCAGACCCTCGCCCGCACGACCGGCAGCCTGGTCCTGCGGCGCGGCAAGGCCACGAAGGCCATCTACTTCCAGAACGGTGAGCCGGTCTACGCGGCCTCCAACCTCGCCCGGGACCGCCTGCTCTCCTTCGCCGTGCGGCGCGGCAAGCTCGCCCGGGAGGACGCCGAGGCGGCCATGGAGATCGCCCGGGAGACCCAGAAGAAGACCGGCCAGATCCTCCTGGAGATGGACGTCCTCGATCGGGACGAGCTCACCGCGCTGGTGAAGGACCAGCTCCGGAGCCTCCTCTGGAGCACCTTCGACTGGCGGGAGGGCAGCTACCAGCAGCGCCCCGAGAAGGGCACCCGCTCGAACGTCGGCATGGGTCTGCCCCTCGGGAGGCTCGTCCTCCAGGGCATCGCCGAGACCCTCTCCCTCGAGGCCCTCCAGGACTGGCTCCCCGAGACCACCGTGCTGGGCCCGGGCACCGCCCCGACCGTCCCCCTCGAGGAGCTCGACCTCGACTCCGGCACCGCCCACCTCCTGGTGGCCGCCGATGGCACCAAGACCGTGCGCGACCTGCTGGCCCTCGCCGCTCCGCTGCCCGAGCGCGAGGTCCTCGCCTTCCTCGCCGGCCTCGAGGCGCTGGGCATCCTCGTGACCCGCGATCAGATGCTCACGAGCCTCTCGCGGGTCGGCTTCCTGATCTGACCTAGCGGTCCAGCTCGCCGGCCTCGCGCTTGCGGTCGCGGACCTCGCGGTGCCGGGTGACGGCGTCCAGCGCGCGCTTGCGGATCCGGATCACCTTCGGGGTGACCTCGACCAGCTCGTCGTCCCGGATCCACTCCAGGGCCCGCTCGAGGCTCATCTGCCGGGGCGGCGTGAGCAGCACGGCGTCGTCCTTGCCGGCGGCCCGGATGTTGGTGAGCTTCTTGGTCCGGCAGACGTTCACGTTCAGGTCGTTGTTGCGGTTGTGCTCGCCGACGACCATTCCGTCGTAGACCGGCACGCCCGAACCGATGAAGAAGACGCCCCGATCCTCGAGGGAGAAGAGCCCGTAGGGCACCGAGACGCCCTGCCGGTCGGAGACCAGCGCGCCACTCGAGCGGCGCACCAGCGGCCCGGCCCACTCGTCCCAGGTGTCGAAGATCGTGTGGAAGATCCCCTCCCCCTTGGTCTCGGTGAGGAAGCGGGGCCCCAGCCCCACCAGCGCGCGGGTCGGGATCCGCCACTCCATCTTGGTGCGGCCCGAGCCGGCGTCCTCCATGGCCAGCATCCTCCCCTTTCGCTCCCCCAGGATGGTGGAGATGCCGCCCACCGCCTGGGTGGGCAGGTCGAAGAAGAGGATCTCGTAGGGCTCGAGGATCTGGCCGTTCTCCTTGTGCAGCACCGGCGTGGGGGCGCTGACGGTCAGCTCGTAGCCCTCCCGCCGCATGCTCTCCACCAGCACCGCCAGCTGCAGCTCGCCCCGCCCCGAGACCTTGAAGCCCTCCATCTCGGGGAGCTTCTCGATCTGGATGGCGACGTTGCGCCGGTCCTCCTTCTCGAGGCGGGCCTGGAGGTGGCGGTTGGTCAGGTAGCGTCCGTCCTTGCCGGCGTAGGGGCCGTCGTTGACCCGGAAGACCATCGAGAGGGTCGGCGGATCGACCGTCAGGCGCGGCAGGGCCCGGACCTTCTCGGCCTCGCAGATGGTGTCCCCGACGGTCACCTCCTCGATCCCCGAGACCAGGACGATCTCGCCGGCCGAGACCTGCTCCACGGTCCGCCGGGCCATCCCGGAGTAGACCCCGAGGGTGGCGATGGTCCCGTTGATGGTCTGGCCCTCGTCCTGGCAGACGGTCACCCGCTGGTTGGTGCGCAGGCGCCCGGCGTGCAGGCGGCCGATGGCCAGCCGTCCGAGGTAGTCGTCATGGTCGAGGTTGCTGACCAGCAGCTGAGGCGGGTCGTCCTCCGAGCCGACCTCCGGAGGCGGGAGGGTCTCGATCAGGGTCTCGTAGAGGGCCTTCAGATCCGTCGCGGTCTTCAGCTCCTCCAGGCTGCGGGCCGCCTTCCCGTCCCGGGCGATGGCGTAGATCACCGGGAACTCGATCTCGCTGTCGGCGGCGTCGAGATCGATGAAGAGGGCGTAGACCTCGTCGAGGACCTCCTCCGGGCGGGCGTCCTGGCGATCGACCTTGTTGATCACCAGCACCACCGGGAGGTTCTTCTTCAGGCTCTTCTGGAGCACGAAGCGGGTCTGGGGCAGCGGCCCCTCGGCCGCGTCCACCAGGAGGAGCACCCCGTCCACGAGGTTCAGCGCCCGCTCGACCTCGCCGCCGAAGTCGGCGTGCCCGGGGGTGTCGACCAGGGTGATCCGGTGACCCTCCCACTCGAGGGCGGCGGCCTTGGCGAGGATGGTGATGCCCCGCTCCCGCTCCTGATCCATGGAGTCCATGACCCGGTCGATGGCCTCCTTCCGGGCGAGCGCGCCGCTCTGCCGGAGGAGGTGGTCCACGAGGGTCGTCTTGCCGTGGTCGACGTGCGCAACGATCCCCACGTTGCGCAGACGCCCGGCGCCTGCACGCGAAATCTCGCTCACTACTTTGCTACTTCCTGGATGGGTGCGTCAGAAGACGTACTTGAAGCGAGCCGCGATCTCGAGTCCGATGATGTTCGCCCCGCCCGCGGAGCGGAAGCGTGCCCCCAGATCCGCTCCGATGACGAAGTGGTTCAGGTAGGTATGAAGCTCGGTCGTCGCCAGCAGCCCGCCGCCGAAGCCGAGGGCGAGCCGGTTGGGAACCACCCCCCGCTGGTGCTCGGGCACCGGGCCCACGGCGGCGATCCCGCCGAGGAGCTTGCCGCCCACGAACCACTGCTGGGTCATGGGGTGGCTGTAGCCGAAGAAGACGTCGGCGGTGGTCAGCGAGAACGAGTCGGCGCCCTCGGTCACCATCCCGGGGTTGTTGACCTGGTTGCCGCAGACGTCGGCCAGGCAGGCGCCGGCGACCGATCCCATCCCCAGGCGCAGCCCGAGGGTCAGGCGGTCGGTGAGGTCGTAGCCCACCCCCAGCCCGAGGAAGGGCTGACCGTCGGAGACCCCACCCGGCCCGAAGGCGAAGTAGGTGCCGACGCTGAAGTCGGTGTAGAGCCCACGGTGCGGCTCGATCGGCACGCCCAGGGGGGGCACGGCGATCTGCCGCTTGGCCTCGTCGTCGGTGGGCGGCGCGCCGCCCTCCTGGGCGAGGGCCGGAGCCGAGAGGGCCAGGAACAGGCCCGCGAGCATGGCCCGCGAGGCCCACTTCTTCGAAAGGGTCGCACCCATCACGCTGTCCCCTCTTCCTAGTTGCTGGGCTTGAAGATCCAGGGGTACGTGACCTGCACGATGCCGCCGCCCTTGGGCTGCGGGAAGCGCCAGCGCTTCACCCGGGTGATGATGCAGTTCTCGACCTCGGAGTTGCCCATCGTCGTCTGGGCCACCGTGGCCTTCGCCACCGCACCGGTCGCGTCGATGATCCAGAGGATCGCGATCTTGCCGTAGAGGTTCGGGTCCTTCTGCAGCTCGCGCTCGTAGCAGTACTTGATCTCGTTCTGGTGCCGCCGGACGATCCGGGCGATGACCTCCTTGTCGAGGCCGCCCTTGACGATGGTGGTGCCGGAGCTCAGGTTGCTCTTGCCGCGGCCCTTGCCGCCGAGATCGACCGAGCCGTAGCCACCGCGGCCGCGGCCGCCACCCTTGGTGCCCAGGCCGCCGATGCCGAGCGCGGAGCCACCGCCACCGGGGCCGGTGCCGCGAGAGCCGAGGCCGCCGACGCCGTGGGCGTCACCCATGCCGGCGCCACCCTGCAGGCCGCCCAGCGCGTTGTTGATGCCGGTGCCGAGGCCGCCGGGACCGAAGACGTTGGAGGCGGCGCCGTCGTCCGGCGCGTTGAGGGCTGCCAGCAGGCCGGACTGCATGACCTTCTTGCGATCCTCTTCCCGCTTGTCGACGTCGACCACGGGGGCGCCCTTCTTCGAGGGAGCGGCCTCCTTCTTGACCTCTTCCTTCTTGCCGAACTTGCCCTCGTCGTCCTTGGCCTTCTTGCCCTCCTCGATGCCCGAGAGGTCCTTGAACTTCTTCTTCTCGGTCTCCGGCGGCTTGATGATCAGCTTCGCGAAGCGGTTCGGGTTCTTGAAGAGATCCTCGGAGAGCTCCTCGGCGTTGATCGGCGTGAAGAGGAGCGCCGCGATGAAGAGGATGTGGGCCATGAACGAGGTCGAGAGGACCTTCGTGAAGTAGAAGTCCAGGGTCGTCCAGACGTTGGTGACGATCCGCTTGGAGGGCTTCACGTAGCGGACCACGAAGACGGTGTCGTCGACGTAGATCATCGCCTGATCGTGGAGCCCGAGCTTGTAGGTGTAGCCCTTGAACTCGGTGTCGGCCCGCAGGGCCTTCCCGCGATCCTTCAGCTCGTCGAGGCCCACCGTGTCGCCGTCGCCGTCGCGGACCTTGAGGTCCATGCCCTCGGCGATCACCAGCTTCCAGGTGTCACCCTCGGCCTGGAGGAAGGGGAAGCGGTTCAGGGGGATGCGGTCGTTGGCGAGGTTGAAGTCGTTCTTCTTGCCGTCGCCGACGGTGACCTGCTTCTGGTTCAGCTCGAAGTGACCGAGACCGATGATGGTGTCGGACCACACCATCACCACCTCGAGGAGCTTCGCCGCGGAGGTGGGGCGCTCGGACTCCGGGATCTCCTCGGAGAAGAGCTTCATGGTGTCGCCCTCGGGCTGCAGCGCCTGGACGATCTCGGTGGACTGCCGCTGCTCCTTGGAGGCGGGGGCGGCCACGGGCGCCTCGGCGGCGGCCTTCTTGGCCTTCTTCTTGTCCTTCTTGGCCGGCTTCTCGTCGCTCTCCGCCGCCGCCTCGGGCACCGAGACCACCTCGGTCATCTCCCGGCCGGCCTCGGCGCCGTCGCCGAAGGAGACGCGGATCTTGCAACCGCCGATCTCGACCACGTCGCCGCTGTCGATGGACTCCTCGCGGATCTCCTTGCCGCCGATGCGCGTCCCCGACTCGCTGCCGAGGTCGATCACCCGGATCCCCTTCTCGGGGTCCACCTTGATCATGGCGTGGATGCTCGAGACCTTGTCGTCGTCGAGCTGCACGTTGGCGGAGGCGCCCGAGCCGACGATGATGCTGTCCTGCTCGAAGGAGGCGTCCTGGACGTCGCCGTCCGCCTTGATGATCATCAACTGAATCTTCTGAGTCGCCATGCGTGTGCTACCTGCCTAGAGGTTGTCCACCGAGGTCTGCAGCTCGGAGAGGAAGTCGTCGCGGAGCCGGATGAGGCTGCTGAACTTGGTCTTCTTGCGGTCCAGCAGGTAGGCCCCCTCGGGCTTGGTGAGCTCACCCTCGAGGGTGACGTCGTTGAAGTCGATGACGGTCTTGTCCGAGTACCGGACCCCGGCCTCTTCCTGGGCCACCGCCGCCGTCGCCCAGCCGAGCGCCGCCACCAGGGCGAAGGCGACCACCGCCGTCACCGCCATCTTCGTCCAAACCTTCTTCATGCTCACCGCTCCAGCGTGTGCTGTGAATTTCCGCAATTGCTCGTGCTCTGTGGGGATCTTCGGCCGGATCTACGAGGCGCGGAGTCTACAGAAAGGCCTCGGTTTTTGCTTCCCACCGCGCACTTACTTTGACCCCGGGGCGCGGCGGGAGTTCCAGCCTAATTTCCCCAATGACTTCAGCCGTTTGCGCTCTCCTTGGCCGATACCTCGGCCTCGGGGCTCGCCGCGGAGGCGTCCTCGGGCGCCGGGGCCGGCTCACCCTCCCCCTCGGAGCCCTCCGGGGCCACCTCGGGATCGGCCGCCGGCTCCCCCTCGGGGGCCGCCTCGCCCTCCGGCGCGGGCTCGCCCTCGGGCGCCACCTCGGGCGTCGCCTCGGGCTCGGGCGTCGGCTCCGGCGCGGCCGCCTCGTTGGCCTTGATCTCGCGCATCATCTGGATGGACTCGATCCGCGACTTGGCGTTCTCCACCTGCTCGGGCTTCGCGCCCTCCATGCCCATGAAGCGCTTGCACTGCGCCTCGGCCTCGACCGGCTTCGTGTTCTGCAGCGACTTGCAGAGGCCGAAGGCCGCCGGGGGGAAGTTCGGCCGGATCTTCTGGACCGCCGCGTACTCCCGGGCGGCGCCGTCGAAGTCCTGGGCGCCCTCGAGCGCCTGGGCGTAGTAGAAGTGCGCCTCCCAGGAGGCGGCGTCCAGGTTCACCGCCTTGGCGAAGGACTCCGACGCGGCCTTGTAGTCCCGGTAGGAGAGCGCGTAGGCGCCGAGGTTGAGGTGCCCCGGGGCGAAGCCGGGATCGAGCTCCACGGCCTTCTGGAAGTTGCCGAAGGCGGCGCGCATGTCACCCCGCTTCATCGCGATCATGCCCAGGTTGTTGTAGATGCCCGGGTCCTTCTCGTTGCGGCGCTTGGCGGTGCCCATCATGAACTCGGCGAGGCGGTAGGCCCCCTGGTCGTAGTGCACCAGGGCCAGGTTCTTGTGGGCGTCCGCGTTGTCGGCGTCGCGGGAGAGCAGCGTGCGCAGGGTCTTCTCCGCCTTCTTGTACTTCTTGTCGAGGCGGTAGAGCACCGCCAGATCGTTGAGGATCCGGCCCTCGTAGGGGTTGTCCTTGCGCAGCTTCTCGAGGATCTCGATGCCCTCGGCGAAGCGCACCTGATCCCGGCGGATCTTCGCCAGGTTCATCGCGGCCTCGAGGTGCCCGGGGTCCTGTGCCAGGACCGCCTCGTAGAGCTCGGCCGCCGGGTCGAGCTCACCGAGGTGCTGGAGGCAGTAGGCGAGGTTGTAGCGGGCCGTGGTCAGGTTGTCGGCCATCTCGAGGGCCTGCTCGAACTTCACCCTCGCGGTGGCCCAGTCCCGGGCCTCCATGGCCTTCACGCCCTCATCGAAGCGGCTCTGGGGCGTGTCCTTCCGGGCCACCGGCCGCACCGCGACCGGCATCTTCTCATCCGGATCGACCACTTGCGGCTTGGGACAGGCGGTGGAGAGGAGCAGGAGGGCCGCAGCCGAGGCGAGCGTCGTCAGCTTCTTCATGGTGATCGTCATCGGTCTAGCCCTCCGCCTCGGTGCCCGCAGGGGCAGTAGTGGCCTCGCCCTCGACGCCGGGCATCGCCGGCGCCGGTGGCGGCTCCGGGGCCCGCTCGATCGGCGTCTCCTTGAGCTCGGCGATGGGACCGCCGGTCAGGAAGAACTCGGAGCCGAAGTACTTCACCTCGGGCACCTCGCCGAAGGCGTTGGGCCGGAAGGCGAGCATCACCTCCTGCGCCTGCAGGGTGCACTTGTTGTAGACCGAGAGCTCGTGGCCCTTGGACAGCGCCTTCTCGAGCGCCTCGATGGCCTTGTCCTCGAGCGGGAAGGCCTTCTCCTCCAGGAAGGAGATGTACAGGCCCTCCTGATCCGCATCGAGTCCCGGCGGGATGGGGGCGTCGAGGAGGTTCCGGGCCAGGTCCTTGTAGGCCAGGCCGATGCGGGTCAGGGCGCAGATGCCCCAGTCGCCCGAGCCCCGGGCCAGCACCGCGGTGTAGTCCTTCTCGAGCTGGGCCAGGGTCAGGGTCTTCTTGTCGAGGCGGGCCTTCAGCTCCTTCTGCTTCACCGTGTCGAACTTGATCGCCAGGTAGGCATCGAAGGCCGGGTCGAGGTTCAGGAAGTCGGACTGCGCGATGGCGTCACGCACCACCGGATGCTCCTGGTCTTCCTTGGCGAGCTTCGGGTACGCCTTCGCGATCTCGCTGAAGAGGCGCATCTTGTTCTTGTCGTCGCCCAGCTCGTCGTAGGCCTGGGCGGCCCGGTACTTGGCGCGGATCACCTGCCAGGGCTTCACCCGCTTGGCGTACTTCTTCGCGTAGTCCTCGAAGAAGTTGGCGGCCCGCTTGTGGTCCTTCTGGGCCTCGTAGATCAGGCCGACGTTGTAGAAGATGTCCGGGACGTCGTCGCGCTTCTCGTAGGTCTTCACGTACTCGAGGTAGGCGGCGATGGCCTTGGGGTAGTCCCCCAGGCCCTCGTACCAGAGCGCGGCGTTGAAGAGGCTGTCGGGCAGCTTCGTCTCGATCTCTTCCTTGATCGCCGTGACCAGCTCGGCCTCCTCCGGCCGCCGGTCCTCGGAGATCTTCTTGTAGGTCTTGCTCGTCTTGTCCCTGTAGTCGTCGAAGTAGCGCTTGTAGTAGGCCGCGGCCTGCTCGTAGTCCGCGATGCGGTCGTAGAACGAGCCGAGGTACTGGATCACGCGAGGCAGCAGCTCGGAGTCGTCGTAGGTCTTCTCGAGCTGGCGGCCGACGTCGATGGCCTTGTCGAGCTCCTTGGCGCGGTCGAAGATGACCATCGCGTTGAAGAGCGCCACGTCGGCGTACTGGGACTTGGGGAACTCGTCCACGAAGGCCCGGAACATCGGGGCGGCCTCGGTGTAGCGCTTGTCCTCGTTCACGCCCATGACGAGCTTGAACTGTGAGCCCTCGATGAGGGTGTCGAGGCGCTGGCCGAAGTCGTTGTCCTCCTTGGAGGCCTTCTTCGTGCCGGACTTGTTCAGGCGCTTGTTCGACCGGAACTTGCGGGCGAGGTCGTTGAGCTGCGCCCACTCCTCCTTGGTGTTCAGGGAGTCGAGGACGAGGTCCGCGGCGACCCGGGCGTTCTTGTCCTCGGGCCACTTCAGGATGATGTGCTCGAAGCGCTTCGCGGCCTCCACGTAGTGCAGGTGCACGTAGTAGAGGAAGGCGGCCTTGTAGCGGACGACGATCTCGTCGGTCTCGAGCTCCTTGATCTTCTTCTTGGAGAGCTTCTTGGCGTTCTTCTCACGCCAGGTGTCGATGACCTTGACGTAGGCGTCGGAGGCCTCGATCTGCTTCTGCTCCCACTTCGGGATCTCCTCGGGCTTGTCGTCCTTGCCGGCGCGCTTCTTGATCTCCATCCGCTGCGCCTTGCCCTTGTCCTCGTCCTCCTTGATCTTCTGCTCGCCCTCGAGGACCTTCACCTTGCAGTCGCCACGGTCGATGCAGGCCAGCTCCTCGTAGCAGAGCAGCGCGACGTAGGCGGCCTCGAGGGTGTACTCCCCATCGGGCTGGATCTCGACGAGCTGCAGGTACTGGGTCGCGGCGTTCTCGAACTCGCGCAGGGTGAAGAGGATCTCGGCGTAGCGGTAGCGCAGGTTGTAGCCGTGCTCGCTGTCGGCGAACTTCTCCAGGTACCGCTTGTAGATCTCGGAGGCGAGCCGGTAGGTCTTCGCGTACTTCGTCTTCCGGGCCTCCTGGTGGTACTCGGTCACCAGCTCGCGCTGGGTGCCCTCGGCCAGGTTGTAGGCGCGCCGGATGGCCGACTCGTCGGCCTTGTTCGCCTCGGCCCAGGGGGTGCTCGGGCCGTAGAGATCGACCAGGCGCTGCATCTCGGCCAGGACCTGCTCGCGCTCCTGCAGGTTCGCGTAGGCGCGCACGACGTTGGCCTGATAGCTCGGGGCGTTCTCGTTGTAGGGCTCGGCCGAGAGGAGGTGCCGGTAGGTGAGGATGGCCTCCTCGTTCTTGCCCGCGCCGTAGAAGGTGTCGGCGAGGCGGGCGATCCACTTGATCGACTTCTTGCCCGCGTGGGACTCGTAGTACTGGATCGCGGGCTCCACGGCATCGAGCTGAGAGTAGGTCAGCACCATGTCGCGGAAGGCCTCTTCCTTCATCTGGATCTTGCCGGCGAGCTCCGGGTTCTTGCGCTCCTGCAGCTCGGCGTCCTCGACGACGAGCTTGAACTTCTTGAGGGCCGCCTGGTGCTCGCCCAGGTTGTAGTCGCACCACGCCAGCTTGTAGGTGGCGAAGACCTTGATGCGCTCGTCACCGGCGTCGTAGGCCTTCTGGTAGCTCTTCTGGGCCTTGAAGACGTCGTTGCTGGTGAAGAAGTGCTCGCCCATCTGGAGGTAGGCGTCGGGCACGAAGCGGGACCGGGGGTAGCGCTTGATGAGGTCCCAGTAGAGGGCCACGCCCTCGTCCTTCTTGTCGGTCTCGTACATGTTGAACGCGAGGTTGAAGAGCACCTCGTCGTTCCGCGGGTAGGTCTCGAAGTCCTTCAGGATGCGGCGGTAGAGCTTGATCGCCTCGGTCCGGTAGAGCTCGGACTCCCGGTGGCTCGCCACCGGCTCGGGCTTCTCCTCACCCCGGTTGGTGGCCTCCAGCCACTTCTCGTACTCCTTGTCCCAGGCCTCCATCTCCACGAAGTAGACGTACTTGCTCTTCTCCCACCACAGCTCGGCGAGCTGGAAGAAGAGGTCGGCCTTCTGGGAGGGGTTGGAGATCTTCGGGATGATCTTCTTGAGCTGCTCGATGGCCTCGGTGCGCTTCTGATCCGCGAGGTCCTCGCGGGTCATGTCCTCGGGGCGCTTGCGGCGCATGTCGGCCAGGGAGGCCGGGCCGACCCGCTCCTCGGGGCCTTCCTTCTTGGCCTCGGGCGCGGCGGGCTTCGACTCCGGAGCCTTCTCGGCCGCGGGGGCCTCGGCGGGGGCCTTCTTGGCCGCCGGCTTCTTGCGCTTGCGCTGCTGGGCCACCGCCTCGCCCGGCGCGAGGCCGAGGGTGGAGGAGGTGAAGCTTCCGAGGAGGACGAGGGCCGAGAGGACGGCCAACCGGCGCACGAGCTTGCTCTGCATCATCTGTCGACTCCGATCGATCACTTCAGGCCCCCGGCGCCACCCTCCTGGGTACAGGCGCTCTTGAGGGTGTACTTGTAGTAGCCGAGCTCATCGACCCACCACTCGCCCTGGAAGCCCCAGTACTCCCACTCGTCACCGGGCAGCTCGGGCTTGAGGAGCTTCTGCCCCGCGAGGCGGGCCTGGAGATCGACGCCCAGCTCGAGCATCTCCTTCTCCTTCTTCGAGGTCTCGAAGCGCAGGATCTGGGCCTGGCCGTCGAAGTTGCCGACGTCGGCGACGAGCTTGGCGAGCCGGGAGCGGATGAAGCGCCCGGTCACGAGCACGTTCTGCTGGCGCTGCTTGCCGAGCTGGGTCTGTAGCTCCTTCTGGAAGGAGGAGCCCCGCCACAGGCGCGTGGTCTCCACCTTCTCGAGCTCCCCGTCGAGGATCCGCAGGTAGCGGATGAGGGACTTGATCCGCTGGTTGTCCAGCATGAGGTTGCGCACCGGCACCGGCAGCTTCTCGCCCTGGGCGTCCGGGGTGGCCACCAGGGAGAGGAAGTAGGGCAGCTCGGTGTCGTCCGGGTGCGCGTCCACGATCTTCTGCACCTCGTCCGACATGGGCTTGTAGCGCGTGTCGAAGGTCTGGAGCTCCTTCTTCACCTCGTCGTAGAGGCAGGCGAAGTAGTAGACGGTCGACTTGAGGATCAGGCTCTCGGGCTGGAAGGAGCCGGAGAACTGGGGGGCGTGCAGGGTGTGCAGGGTGCCCATGGCCGAGCCCACGTCCTCGGCGAGGAAGGAGGACCAGCCGTTCTCGAAGAGCGCCACGTCCCAGTAGGTGGAGTAGCGCGGGATCTTCTCGTACCAGGCCTTCGAGTCGCGGTAGTTGCCCAGGGTGTAGTGGGTCCGGGCGAGGCCGAGGAGCGCGAGCTGCTTGGTGTTCTCGAGGTCCCAGTAGGCCAGCTCGGCGGTGTCCTTCAGGGTGAGGATCTCCTCGTAGTCCCTGATGGCCCGCAGGCCGCCCTCGCGGCCCTGGAAGGTCTTGATGATCCCCTGCAGGTAGAGCGCCTTGGCGTAGTAGGAGGACTCCCGCGGCACGCTGCGCAGGAAGCTCTCGGCCTCCGTGACGTTCTCGCGGCGGAAGGCACCCAGGCCGGTGAAGTAGTTGATCTTGAAGAGGGTCGCCGCCGGCAGGTTGGCGAAGGACTGGTTGTACTCCCGCTGGATCGCGATGGGCAGGAAGAGGTCGTCGCGGATCTCCTCCGCGACCTCCACCAGCGCCGCCACCGACTTCAGGTAGTAGGGGTGCACCGGGCCCTGGGCCATGATGGCCTGGTAGTAGAAGGCCGCCGCCCGCTTCATCTCCATCTTGGAGAGGCTCTGGGCGAGGTAGTACTCGGCCTTCAGCCGGTTCTCGACGACCGGATCGTAGTAGGCCACGTCGTAGAACCCGAAGGCGGCCTCCGGGTACTTCTCGGCGTTGTAGGCCTTCACGGCGTTGTTCAGGCCGGTGGCCTGGGCCAGGCTGGTGGCCGGCAGCAGGAGCGCCAGACCCAGCAGGAGGCTTCGAAGAGAGCTCGAGATCTTCCGCATCGTTCGTTCCACTGACCTAGAAGAAGTAGGAGACGCCCACGTAGCCGCTGACCTGGTTGACGGTCTCGGAGGAGCCGTCCGCACGGCCCTCTGCCAGCTTCGCGTCGGTGGAGATGGTGTTCGGATCGAAGGCGCCGGTGCGGCAACCCTCGGAGAGGTTGGTGGGGGCGCTCGCCAGCTGCGAGAGCTCGTCCGGCGTGCAGCCGTTGAGCTTGGTGATCCGCGCCGAGTAGACGAGGTCGCGGATCTCGAGGCGCAGGGCCCAGTGGTCCGCCAGCATGACCCGGAAGCCGCCGCCGACCACGCCCGCCGGCCAGAGGCCCGCGCTCGCGGCGACCTTGTACTCGCGGCCGCCATCGGTGGGGGTGCGCAGGAGGAGCTGAACGGCGGTGTCCGCGACGCCCAGCCCGCCCGTCAGGAAGAGCGAGAAGGTGAGCATCGCGTTCTTGTAGTAGGCGATCTTCCCGTAGATGGGAGACATCTCCATCGCCAGCACCGTGTACCAGCGGGTCAGGATCGACGGCGCGCTCGGCGGCTGGAGGAGGGCCTTGTCCCGGAGCTCGGCCTGCAGGTCGGTCTCGCGAGCCAGGTAGCTGTTGAAGTTGCCCAGCAGCTGGAGCCCGAAGGTGTCCATGAAGTGGTAGGCGGCGGCGGCGCCGAAGCCCACGTGCTGGGTCCACCGGCTGTTGATCTGGATCGTCGCCGGATAGGCGGTGAGCTCGAGCCGGCCGCCGAGGAGGTCCACCTTCCGCTGGATCACGTGGATGTGCTCGTTCGGGGAGATCGTGTAGCTCCGCCCCTTCTCCTCGGCCTGGCCGAGGCGGGGGGCGAGAAGGATCGCGAGCCCGAGGAGGAGTGCAGTGCGTCGCATCAGCTTTCCGTCACGCATGGTCGTGCTGCTCTCTAGAAGTAGAAGGAGGTGCCGAGGAAGAAGGTCAGCACGGTGGTCATGCCGGAGATCGGCACCGGCGTGGCCGCGTCGAGGTCGAGGGTGTACTTGTCCTGGAAGAGGAAGCCCTTGAGCTCGCCCCGGATGGCCAGGTAGTCGGCCAGGTAGAAGCGCAGGCCGAGCCCGAAGGTGCCGGCCGGCTGCGAGGTGTTGGAGACGACGCAGTCGTCCTGATCCGCGCGCCCGTCACCGTCGGTGTCGGCGACGCTGCTGCACTGGGCCAGGGAGTGGCGGCTGACGCCCACGAAGCCGCCGCCGGCCGAGATGTAGGCGCCCACGTGCACGGGCATCACCGCGCTGATCGAGAGCTTGCCGTAGACCGGGGACCACCGGACCGAGCCGAGGGCCAGCCACTGGAGGGCGCCCATGTCGGCGAACTCGTCGTCCAGGTTGTTGTCGTGGATCGACATCCGGATGTGGCCGGTGAGGGAGGTCTTCTCCACGCCGATCACGTAGCCGCCGGTGAGCTGGAAGGCCCAGGCGTCGGTGAACTGGTAGGCCGGCTCCAGCACGATGGCGTACTGGTCGAGCAGCTTGTTGTTCACCGACATGCCGGCGAGGAGCGAGAGGTCGAAGCGGCCTCCCTGGTCGTAGAGGCGCTCCTGCACCACCTCGTCGGTGGGGCCCACCGCCAGGGCGGGGCTCGCCAGACCACAGAGGGCCAGGAGGGCCACCCCGGTGGAAATCCGTAGGAAGCGTGCGTTCATCTGCCTGCTGTCTCCCATCGTCGGTCCGATAATCGTGCGGGGAAGGTCGGCCTCGCGCCGCCCTCCCCCGCGTTCTCGTAGCTCGGGCTCTTCTCGAAGGTCCGTGGGGTTTCGCCGCCCCCTAGGGGGTGCAGCTCCGGCCTCCCCCCACGTCGACCTGGTAGTTCACGGTGATCTTGGCCTTGGGCAGCGGAATCCAGTTGCCCGAGAAGCGAATGGCGTTGGTGAAGTTCGTGCTCTCGCACAGGATCCACTCCCAGCCGCCGTCGGCCGCCGGGTTGGTCGAGGCCTCGGGCACCTCGCGCCGGGTGGAGGGATCGAGAGGATCGTCCTGCACGTAGACCTTCAGCGGCGCGACGTCGGGCCGGATCGGCCGGCGCGAGAGGCCGAAGTCCGTGCGCTGGCCGGAGACCGCGAAGCCGAGGGCCTCGAGCGCCGTCGAGTAGTCGGACTCGCAGATCGAGGTGGTGATGCCGCCGGTGCGGTTGGCCACGTCGACGTAGCGGGGGGCGTAGTAGGCGGTGCCCGAGCCGTCGGTGGCGCGGCAGCCCAGCCAGTTCTCACCGCCGATGGTCACCGGCGTGTTCTCGGTGCCGACGATGCCCGCGACGGCGACGAGGCCCTCGTTGCCGTAGCCCTTCAGGCCCTCGAAGAAGCGCACGTAGTAGTCGGTGTCGCCGTAGCCGCTGGCGGTGTTGCCGCAGCTGCAGAAGGGGAAGAAGTTGCACGCGGTCTTGTCGGTGCCCGAGGGCTGGGGGGTCAGCGGGCTGCAGGAGGCGTCCCCCTCGTCGCTGACGAAGATCACGTAGAGGGCCGCGTCGTCGCGCAGGAACCCCGCGTTCAGGGTGGACTTCATGGGATCGACCAGCGCCAGGTGCGCGGCCAGGAGCCCCTTCTCCAGCGCGCCGCCGTTGCTGCCCACGTTCACGGTCTGCTGGAAGGCCGAGACCTCGTTGGGCACGTTGCAGGTGCTGCCACCGTTGTTGTTGCACTCGATGTAGCGGAGCGAGGAGTTGGTCGCGAGCGGCCGCAGCGCCCCACCCTCCGAAGAGGCGTCGGTGGTGATGATCCCGAGGTGGTAGTCGACCGGCGGATCGGCCGAGGCCAGGTCGTTGATGAAGGAGCCGAAGTTCGTGGAGAGCTTGGACTGCTCCTCGACCATCGAGCAGGAGTTGTCGACGACCCAGAGGATGTCGACCTTGCGGACGGTCTTCTGGAAGAAGACGTCCACCTGGATGGGTGCGTTGTTGGCGAAATCCGCAGGGTTCACCGTCGGTTGCTGGTCGTCGATGCCTGGCAGGCCCGTGTCCACCGCCGGGGTGCCGTCGACCACGTCGAACTGCGGCCGGTAGCGGACCACGGTGTCGTCCCCGCAGCCTCCGGCGATCAGCAGCCCCGCCGTGAGGACAGGAACACTAAAGAGGGCAACGAGGGTGAGAGCAGCGCTTCTGATGGTGGTACGGCTTCGCATCGAACCTCCCGCGAGACGGGACTGACTATCACGGTGAGCCGATGTGCGGCAACTCACACAATGGCGGATTGTGTGGGTAAGTGTGCGACAACAGGCCCTTTCCCGAGAGCCGCACCCTTACCAAAGGGGCGCCGGCCCCCGTGGGGCCTGCCGGCACCCTCCCCCGCCTCGCCACGGGGCGCCCGGGCGATCGGGCGCCCGGGCGGCGCGCGGCCGGCGGGTCAGGGCGCGAGCTGGGGCGGGAAGCAGAGCGCGACCTCGCGGCCGTCCACGGTGGTGGCCTCGGGATCGCAGATCCAGTCCTCGGGGCAGGTCCCGTCGGTCTCGCAGGGCACGGAGCAGAAGTTCCCCGCCGCGGTCGACTTGATGCAGTACTTCGACGCGCAGGCGGCGGGCCCGAAGTCGCAGTTGGCGCCCATGGTGCCGCCGCCGGAGGGGAAGCAGATCTGGGCGTCGGCGCCGGTCTCCTGATCGACGGCGGGCGCGCAGGCGAAGTTCTCGGGGCAGTCGGCGTCGCCGGTGCAGGTCTGGGTGCAGAGGCGCGCGGTGCCGATGTCGAGGCAGACGCCCGAGCGGCAGGGGGGCTGGCCGGGAGTGCAGTCGGCCCCGAAGGTGCCGCCCACCGGGGCGCAGACCCCGCCGTCGGCGGTCGAGGGGGGCGTCGTGCAGTCGAACTCGGTCCCCGAGGCGGCGACGTTGCAGCAGGTGTAGCCCGAGGTGGCGTCGCCGCAGTCGGCGGCCGAGGTGCAGCGGGCGGTGCAGAGATCGACCGTGCCGAAGTCCAGGCAGATGCCGGTGATGCAGTCCCCCGCCCCGTTCGCCGTGCACTCGTCGCCGAGGCGGCCGGTGCCGGCGAGGCAGGAGCCCCGGGTGGGCACGCACTGCTTGTGGACCACGCCGAAGGCCTCGACGTCGATGCAGGAGAAGCCCAGGGGGCAGGCATCGGTGGTGCAGTCGCTGCCGCAGAAGGTCTCGGTGGAGCCCACGTTCACGATGCAGAGGCGGTCCCCGGTGCCCCCCATCCGGCAGTCGTCGTCGTCGGCGCAGGGGGCGCAGAGGCGACCGTCGTCGGCCTCGATGCAGGAGAAGATCTCGGTGTCGCACATCCGCCCGAAGCCGCACTGGGCCTCGGCCTTGGCGAGATCGCCGGGCGCCGCGTCGCAGTAGCCCTCGCAGGTCGAGGCGTTGGGCACGCACTGGAAGGGGCCGCTGCCCATCCCGGAGAGGTCGACGCAGCCGAAGCCCGCCGGGCAGGAGGCCGCCGTGGCCGGATCGCAGACCTGGCCGCAGAAGTGCTCGCCGGTCACGAGGTTCTCGACGCAGAGGTCGAGGAAGCCGCCGCACTCGGCGTCGCCGCGGCACTGGGCGCAGACCGGCTTGCCGCCGCTGCAGGTCTGCCGCTCGGGGACGCACTGCTCGCCGAGCTCGGGCAGGGTCGAGCAGACGTAGCCCGCCGGGCAGGCGCCGCCGGCCCCGCAGGGCTCGGTGCAGAAGGCCTCACCGCTGGAGGCCTCGAAGCAGCCGCCGCCGGCGGGGCACTGGAGCGAGCTCTGGCAGGGCGCGCAGAGGGTGCGCTGCACCGGCACGTAGCAGACCCCGAGGCCGGGCCCGGGGGTGGTGTCGCAGCGGTGCCCCGAGGGGCACTCGGCGTCGCTGTCGCAGTTGTCCACCAGGGCCCGCGGCACGCAGTGGTTGCCCGCGGGGTTGTCGGTGGGCTGGCAGAGGTAGGCCTCCGGGCAGTCCTGCTCCACCGGATCGCAGACCTGGGTGCAGATCGCCGTCGCGCTGTCGAAGGACAGGCAGAGGCTCGAGGCGCAGTCGGTCGCCGGGCGATCGGCGCACGACTGCCCCAGGAAGAGCTTGGGATCGCTCTTGGGACCGCAGGCAGTCAGGAGCACCCCCATCGCCCCTCCCAGGATGGCGAGGGAGAGGGTGGAAAAGACGGTGCGACCCGACCCGCTGCGATCTGGCATCCGCTAGCTCTCCGTCTTGGCGGCCGCGGGCTGACCCTTGATGGCCGGCCGGATGGTGACGAGGGCGTTCCTGCCGCCGGGCACGGTGCCCTTGATCAGGATGATGCCCTTGTTGGTGTCGACCTCCACCACCTTCAGGTTCTGGGTGGTGATCTTCTTGGCGCCCATGTGCCCGGGCAGCCGGGTGTTCTTGAAGGTGCGGCCCGGCGACTTCCGGTTACCGATCGAGCCGGGGTTCCGGCGCTTCTCGTGGGTGCCGTGGGTGGCGCGCATGCCGGCCATGTGGTGGCGCTTCATGACGCCCTGGAAGCCCTTGCCCTTCGAGGTGGCGGTCACGTCGACCAGCATGCCGGCCTCGAAGATGCCCAGATCGATGGTGGCGCCGAGCTCGAGACCCTCGAGCACCGAGGCGTCGACCCGGAACTCGCGCAGGACCCGCTTGGGGGCCACGCCGGCCTTCTCGAACTTCACCTTCATGGGGCGGGTGAGGTGCTTGTCCTTGACGTCCTCGAAGCCGAGCTGCACGGCGGTGTAGCCGTCGTGCTCGAGGGTGCGGATCGCCGTCACCATGTTGGGGGAGGCCTCGAGCACCGTCACCGGCACCCGCTCGCCCGTCGCATCGAAGATCTGCGTCATGCCGACCTTGCGGCCCAGGATTCCTGCCTTCATCTGTCTTCTCCTCGCGACCGTCACCGCGCCTCCCCTCTTCGGGAGGAAGCGGCCGTCATCGCAACGGCCCCCGGATGTCTCTCCGGGTGGCCTTGTTGATGGATGCGCTCGTGGACCCGCGCTTCTAGCGGAGCCGGACCCGGGCGGTCAAGTCGAGCGCAAGGGGAAATGGGGGCCTCCCCCCAGGGCTCAGCGCAGCTGGGCGGCCAGGGGATCGAGGATGGCGTAAACCTGCTCGTACTGCGGATCCTGGAGCCGGGCGGCGTAGACCTCCTCCCCCAGGGCGGCCAGGGCGTCCTCGTACTGCTCCTCGGCGTCCCGGACCAGGCCCTCGAGCTCCTCGGCCTTCTTGTCCAGCTCCCCGAGGATCTCCTTGAGGACCTTGTCCCGGTTCTGCTCGTTCTCCTGGATCTCCTCGAGGCGGATCTTGGCTCGCATGCCCTCGCCGGCGGCCCCCTCGCCGTCGAGGTAGGCCTCGATCTCCTCCTCGATGTCGGCCAGGGAGGACTCCTGACGCATGTGGTCGAGGCGGACCCGCTTGAGCTGCTCCCGCTCGGCCTCGGCCTGCTCGAAGTGGCCCTCGTCCTCCAGGCGCTGCACCTTGGCCTCCTGGGCCTCGAGCTGCTTCACGAAGTACTTGAAGTTCGCCCGCTTGGCCACGAGCTGCTTGCGCAGGGAGGAGACCTTCCGGTCGAGGTTCAGGATGCCGGCGCGGCTCACCCTCACCATCGCCTCGAGGTCGGGTTTCTCCCTCGCCTCGGCCTCGGCCTGCTCCATGATCCGGCGCTCCTCAGCCTCCATCTGCCCGTCGATCGACTGCAGCTCGGTGCGCCGGGCCTGGACGACCCGCTGGATCTGCGCGACCGCGGCGGCGTGCCGCAGCCTCACCCCACGGGGGGGGCGTCGGCTCACCAGCTCACCGAGCTGGATCAGCGCGTCGAAGTAGTCGTCCTCGACGCCTCCTCCGCCCCCTCCTCCGAACAACTTTCCCAGGAATCCCATTCGCCGAAGACTAGCAGAAGGGGGTGCCGCCGAATCAAGAGGGCGCTAGCCGCGCACGGCGGCGGCGAGCTCCTTGCGCAGGGCCTCGATGGTCTCCGGGGCGGTGATCTTCCGGCCTCCGGCGGCGACGACGTAGAAGGCGTCGGTGGCGCGGTGGGCCTCGGTGGCCACCCGCGCCAGCGCCACCGAGATCCCCTCCCGGTGGAGCGCGGCGGTGATCGCGTGGAGCAGCCCCAGGCGATCGGGACCGAAGACGTCGATGACGGTGTGGGCCGAGCTCACCTCGTTGTCCACCCGGATCCGGACCGGCACGCTGGGCACCGGCCGCTGCTCGAGGCGGGAGCGCGAGAGGCGCCGCCGGGCCTCCTCGCTGCCCCAGCCGGGCTCGGTGACGGCCCGGCACAGCTCCTGGGGCAGCAAGGGATCCGCGCTCACCGCCGGCCCCACCCCGCCGGGCAGGCCGGGCTCGGGCGCCGGCGCGTGGGCCTCGAGCTCGAAGACGTCGATCACCCTTCCGTCGTCGAGAGAGAAGACCTGGGCCGAGAGGATCGAGCGCCGGTGCGCGGCCAGAAGCCCGGAGAGATCGGCGAGGAGGCCCTCGCGGTCCCGCCCGGCGATCGTCAGGGTCTCCACCCTCCCCCCGGTGTCGGCGTCGAGCTCCAGGGCCGCCGCCTCGCCCTCGTCGAGGCGCGCCAGGAGCTCCCGGTGCCGCAGGGCCGCCGCGGGCTCCACCGCGAGGAGGTAGCGCTCGGGCAAGCTCGCCAGGAAGGCCTCGACCGCCTCCCCGGGGCCCAGGGCGGCCCGCAGCCGGGCCCGGGCCTCGTCGATGAGCTCCGGGCCACCCTCCTCGGCGCCGAGGCGCTCGGCCGTGCGCTCGTGGAGCTGCCAGAGGAGAGAGGCCTTCCACTCGGTCCAGGCGGCCTCGCCGGTGGTGCTGGCGTCCACGTGGGTCAGGAGCGTGAGCATCCGCAGCCGGGAGAGGTTCCGGACCTCGGCGGCGAAGCCGTCGATGAGATCCGGATCGGCCAGGTCCCGCCGCTGGGAGAGGTGGCTCATCAGGAGGTGGGCCCGGACCAGCCACTCGAGGTCGGCCGCCTCCCGCTCGGCCAGCCCCAGGCGGGCGGCGACCGCGGGCATCATCGCCGCGCCCTTCTCCGAGTGCCCTCCCCCCAGGCCCTTGCCCACGTCGTGCAGGAGCACGGCCAGGAAGAGGACGAAGGGCCGGTCGACGGCGCGGGAGAGGGGTCCGAAGCGCGCGTCCTCCCGGGCGCCGCTGCGCAGGCGCAGGTAGCGGGTCGCGGCGAAGATCGAGTGAACGTCCACGGTGTAGGCGTGGTAGAGGTCGTGCTGCCAGAGGCCGGCCACCCGCCCCAGCTCGGGCAGGAGCTGGGCGAGCAGCCCCGTCTCGTGGAGCAGCTCGAGGAAGGTGCCGGCGCCCTCGGCTGCCTCGACCCGCTCTCGCAGGAGGGCCACCCGCGCCGGCTGCTGCCACTCGCGCTCCGGGATGTTGCGCGCGGCGGTACGCAGGCGGTCCCGGGCCCGGCTCGCCAGGCTGAGCGCCTCGCGATCCGCCACGGCGATGGCCCGGAGGCAGAGGTCCGGGTCGTGCTCCACGTCCGCCTCGCGATCGAACTCGAGCCGCTCGCCGACCCGCAGGAGGCCCGGCCCCAGCGGCTCCCGGGGCGGGCGGGCGGCCTCGGGCACCAGGGCGTCGGTGCTCCGCTCGATGATCCCGCGGGCGATGCGGTCGACCTCCCGGGCGGCGAGGTAGGTGTCCCGCATGAAGTGCTCGACCGCGAGCTGGTGGGTCTCGTCCTGGTACCCCAGCTCCAGGGCGAGCGCCTCCTGGGCGTCGAAGGTCAGCAGATCCATCCGGCGGCCGGCCCGGTAGTGGAGGCCGCAGCGCACCCGCCAGAGGAAGTCCCGGGCGGAGGCCAGGCTGTCGCGGTCGACCGCCTCGATGAGATCGTGGCGCGCGAGATCCGAGAGGCCGGCGACGTGGTGGCAGACCCGGGCGATCCACATCGCGGTCTGCAGATCGCGCTGGCCGCCCCGGCCCAGCTTGAGGTCGGGCTCGAGGCGATAGACGGTCCGCCCGAAGCGCTCCCGCCGGGCGCGCCAGTCGGCCAGCCGCTCCTTCACGTAGGTCTCCACCCGCTGGCTGTGGACCTCGCCGAGCATCGCCGCCTCGAAGACCGCGTAGGCCTCGGCGTCACCGGCCAGGTGCCGGCACTCGAGCAGCGCCGTGCGCGCGGTCGCGTCGCCGTCGGCCACGCTCACGCACTCGGCCAGGGTGCGCACCGAGTGCCCCAGCTCCAGCCCGCCGTCCCAGAGCAGGTAGAGCAGCCGCTCGACCGCGGGCCCCAGCGCCTCGGCCTCGGCCTCGGGCAGGAGGACCAGGAAGTCCACGTCCGAGTGGGGCGCCAGCTCGGCGCGACCGTAGCCGCCCACCGCCACCAGCACCTTGCCCGGCCCCTCGAGCCCGGCGCGCACCCACGCGGCGGCCAGCAGCCGGTCGATCAGCGCCGTCCGCAGGCGCAGGAGGGTTCGCCCGCTGGCGCCCGCGGCGTAGGCCTCGCGGATGCTGGCCTGACCGCGGCGGAGATAGTCTGCCGCCGCCCGGGCCGCCTCCTCCCCGGAGAGGTCGGGGTGGCCGAGGGCCTCCCGCAGGGTCTCGAAGTCCGCGCCGTGATCCACGGCCCAGTGACTTAGCCCGGGGAGAGACCGAGCGCCACGGTGCGGCGCTGCTCGAGGAAGGCCTTGACCCCCTCGACGATGCCGTCGGCCAGCTCCTCCTGGTAGGCCTTCGTGCCCAGGCGCTTCTCCTCGGTGGGGTTGGAGATGAAGCTGGTCTCGACCAGCACCGCCGGCATCTTCGCCCCGAGGAGGACGTAGAAGAGCGCCGACTTCACGCCCATGTTGCGCACGTCCGAGTACTTCGCCGAGAGCTCGCTCATCGTCTTGCGCTGCACCGCGCGCGCCAGGGTCGCCGACTCCTCGACGTTCGAGCGCTTGGCCAGGTCGGCCAGGATCAGCTGCAGGTCCGAGATCGAGCGCTCGGAGGTCTCGTTCTCCAGGGAGGCGAGGCGCACCGAGTAGCGGTCGCTGGAGACGTCCAGGTAGTAGGTCGAGACGCCCCGCCGGTCCCGCCGGGGGTGGGCGTTGGCGTGGATCGAGATGAAGAGATCGGCGCCCTCGCCGTTGGCGATGGCGGTGCGGCGCTCCAGGGCCACGAAGCTGTCGTCGTCCCGGGTGAGGACGACCTCCAGGCCCAGCTTCTCCAGGCGCTGGGCCACCTGCTTCGCCACCTTCAGCGTGACGTCCTTCTCTCGCAGGCCGCCCTTCCCCACCGCTCCGTGGTCCTTGCCGCCGTGCCCGGCGTCGACCACGACGCGCCGCACCTTGAGCCCGGCCTGCACCGAGAGGGGGATGTCCGGTCCGGCCTTCAGCTTCTGCTCCAGGGTGACGCCGCTGGCGCGATCGCCCTCGACCCGCACCTCGCGGCTCGCCAGGTTGGCGGGGGCGCCCTCGGCGCGCAGATCGATCACCACCCGATCGGGCTCGGTGAGGGTGAAGACCCGGGCCTGCTCCTTCCGCACGCCCTTGAGCACCACCCGCACGGTGTCGGGGGAGAACTGGCCCGCGCGGACCGTCTCGACGAGGTCGCCCTCGACCTCCAGCTCGGCGGGGGCCGCCTCGCCGAGCACCGTCTGCTGCAGATCGACGTAGAAGCGCGCCGGCCGCTCCTTCGCGTCGTCCGGAGGGATCTCGGCCTGACGGAAGCGGGCCGGACCCGAGAGGTGGAGCACGATCCGGGTCGTCCCCTCCTCGGTGGAGGTCCGCACCTCCCGCAGCTCGACCTTGCCCGCCACCGCCCGCGCGGCCGCCGGCGCCTTCGGGGCCGGCTTCGGGGCGTGGGCCGCGAGGGCCTTCACCTGCGCCCGCGCCGTCGGTGCCATGTCACCCTTCGGGTAGCGCTCGGCCGCCGCCGCGAAGTGCAGGTAGGCCTCGCTCGCGTCGCCGCCGTGGGCCAGCAGGATCTCGCCCATCAGGCAGAGGGCGTCGTCGGCCAGCTTGCTCCTCGGGTGGCGCTCGGCGAGGGCCTCGAAGGCGTCGAGGGCGCGGCGCAGATCCGAGCGCAGGCGGGAGACCTTGTAGAGGGACCAGCCGAGCTGCCCGGCGTTGTAGAGGGCGTCCGGGGCCCGGGGATGGGAGCGGTGCTCGGCCTCGAAGCGCTCGAAGCCCTCGAGGATCGGCAGGTAGCTGTCCCGGTAGCGCTGCCTCTTCTCGTCGGCCTTCAGGCCGAGGTAGGCGTCACGCACCATCTGGTACTCGCCCTCCGCGCTCGCCCGGGCGACGCCGGGGCGCAGCGCGAGGAGCAAGAGGATGGCCAGGAATGCCGCCCGGAGACGCATGCCCCGAAACTCGCACGGAGATCCGGGGTGCGCAAAATTATGGTCACTTTCCCGCCCCGGGTGGCCCGAGGTGGTACTCGCGGCGCCGCCCGCCGACAGTCAGCGTCCCAGCGCCGCCTTCCCCAGGTACCGCGCCTCGGCCCCGAGGGCCTCCTCGATGCGCAGCAGCTGGTTGTACTTGGCGATGCGGTCCGAGCGGCTGGCGCTGCCGGTCTTGATCTGGCCGGTCTGCAGACCCACCGCCAGGTCGGCGATGAAGGTGTCGGAGGTCTCGCCCGAGCGGTGAGAGACAACCGAGCGGTAGCCGTTGCGGGCGCCGAGCTCCACCGTCTCGATGGTCTCGCTGACCGTCCCCACCTGGTTGAGCTTGATGAGGATGGCGTTGCAGATGCCCTCCTCCATGCCACGCTTCAGGCGCGCGGTCTGGGTGACGAAGAGGTCGTCGCCCACCAGCTGCACCGAGCCGCCCACGGCCTTCGTCAGCTCGGCCCAGCCCGTCCAGTCGTCCTCGTCCATCCCGTCCTCGATGGAGACGATGGGATAGCGCTCGCAGAGCTCCTGGTAGAAGGCGACCAGCTCGGAGGGCTCGAAGGTGCGCCCCTCCCCCGCCAGCACGTACTTGCCGTCCTGGTGGAACTCGGAGGCGGCGACGTCCAGCGCCAGCGCGATCTGCTCGCCCGGCTGGTACCCCGCCTTCTCGATGGCCTCGACCAGCAGCTTGAGGGCCTCCTCGTTCGAGCCGAGGTTCGGCGCGAAGCCACCCTCGTCACCCACCGAGGTCGCGAGCTTCCGCTCGGCGAGGACCTTCTTGAGGGTGTGGAAGACCTCGGCGCCCCAGCGCAGGCCCTCCCGGAAGCTCTCGGCGCCCCAGGGCATGATCATGAACTCCTGGAAGTCCACGCTGTTGTCGGCGTGGGCCCCGCCGTTGAGCACGTTCATCATCGGCACCGGCAGGGTCCGCGCGGTGGCGCCGCCGAGGTAGCGATAGAGGGGCTCGCCCGTGAGGTTGGCGCCGGCCCGGGCCGCGGCCATGGAGACGCCCAGGAGGGCGTTCGCCCCCAGCTTCTCCTTGTTCGGCGTGCCGTCCAGCTCGAGGAGGCGCCGGTCGAGGGAGAGCTGCTCGTCGCAGGGGTGCCCGAGGAGCTCGGGGGCGATGACGTCGTTCACGTTGGCGACGGCCTGCAGGACGCCCTTGCCGAGGTAGCGCTTCGGGTCCTTGTCGCGGAGCTCGAGGGCCTCGTGGACGCCGGTCGAGGCTCCGGAGGGGACGGCCGCCCGGCCGAGGGCGCCGCCGGCGGTGAGCACCTCCACCTCGACGGTGGGGTTTCCACGGGAATCCAGGATCTCACGAGCACGGATGTCGACGATCTCGGTCACGACGGGCCTCCTCTTCGCCTTCGAGCGGGTACGAGATGGCGCGCAACCTACGCCCTACCTCGCCCCCCTGTCGAGGCGTCGAGACCCACCCCGCGTCACCTCCCGTCGGTGCGCGGCTCGCCCGGACTATGCGCGAGGGTGCGGGTGAAGCACCGGTCGTCTAGGCGGAGTAGTCGATGATGACCACGCCCCGATCCCGCTCGCCCTCTTCCGGGTCGGACGACTCGGGCCGGGCCGGAGCCTCGTCGCCGGGGATCGGCAGCCGCGGTTGCGGCCGCTCGGCCTCCCGACGTCGGGCCTCTTCCCGTCGCCGAATCTCCTCGATGATGAAGGTGTCGAGCATGGCTTCTTCGCTTCGTGCAGGTGGGGAAAGCTGCGACCCCCTGGGCGCTCCCCGGGAGGACACCACTTCCCACCTATTCCCTATGCAAGATCCGCAGCCAACTCCCGGTCTCTAACTCGATCTACGCTCGCTGCAGAAAAAAGATCCCCGAATTCGGCACAGATAGCGATGAAAGAGCCGATGATCACGGCGCGGCGCGTCAGACCCCACCTGGGCCCCCGAGGGCCCAAAAACGTGGCATTTCCTGCACAGCGCGTCCGAATTTCGTCACTCCGGGTCACAACCACAACCTAGCCTCTTCCGGGCAGAGAGCAACTCTCTCACCCTCGGGGTGGCCCGAAGTGATCGCCCTTCCTAGGTGGCGGCGCGCTCGATCCGCCGCTTGAAGGCCTCGAGGGTCGAGGGTAGCTGCTCGGCGGCCAGCCGGTTGGTGATCGACTCGGGCACGATCGCTCCGAGGGCCAGGGCGATCCGGTAGGTCGCCCGGGTGCGGCCCTCGCCGAGGGCCTGGAGCCGCCAGCCCCCCTCGTTGCGCTTCATGAAGTCGCCCTTCACGAGGGTCCAGTCCATCCGCTCGGGTGGCGCGAGAGAGAAGTCGAGGGTGTAGCGGATCCGCTTGAGGATCTGCAGCTCGAAGCTGGCCCGGACGCCGGTCTCACCCTCGCGGGAGTCGATCCGGGCCTCCTGCATGTCGGCCAGGAACTCGGGGTAGGCCTCGAAGTCGGTGATGACCTGCCAGACCCTCTCGAGGCCGGCGTCGATCTCGATGCTGCGCTCTGCCCATGCCATGACGCTCTCCTCCCCTCGCCCGCTACCCGTAGAAGGGCTCGCGGTCGAAGGTGTGCTCGGTCTCGATGAAGCGGACGGTCCCGGAGGCCAGGCGCATGACCACCGAGTGGGTGGAGGCCCCCCGGGCCCGGAAGCGCACGCCCCGGAGGAGGTCGCCGGTGGTCACGCCGGTGGCGGCGAAGACCACGTTGTCGCCGGCCAGCTCCTCGACGCGGTAGATCCGATCGAGGCCCCCGAGGGCGTCGGTCTCCGCCCGGGTCACCTCGTCGTGAGGCAACAGGCGCCCCTGCAGATCTCCCCCGGCGCAGCGGACGGCGGCGGCGGCGGCGATCCCCTCCTGGGCGCCCCCGATCCCCATGAGCACGTCGATCCCCGAGTGGGGGGTGCAGGTGGCCACCGCCCCGGCCACGTCGCCGTCCTGGATGAGGCGCATCCGGGCGCCGGCCCGCCGGATCTGCTCGACCAGCTCCTCGTGCCGCGGGCGGTCGAGGATGCAGACCGTGAGGTCGTCGATGTAGACCCCCTTCGCGTCGGCGATCCGCCGCAGGTTGTCGATCGGGGGGAGGGAGAGATCGATCGCGCCGCGCGCCCGGGGGCCGACCGCGATCTTCTCCATGTAGGTGGCCGGTGCCCGGAGGAACTGCCCCGCCGGGGCCAGCGCCACCACCGAGATGGCGTTCGGCAGGCCGGTCGCGCAGAGGCGCCGGCCCTCGAGGGCGTCGATCACCACGTCCATCCGCGGCGCGCCGTTCTCCACGCCCTCGCCCAGCGTGGCGCCGACGGAGAGGGCGCCGTCCACGAGGCCCCGGCTCTCTCCGATGACCACCTCTCCGGCGATCTCGACCGAGGCGAAGGCCTTGCGCACCGCGCCGATGGCGGCGGAGTCGCAGGCGTCGGCGTCGCCGCGGCCCATGAGGCGGGCGGAGGCCAGGGCGGCAGCCTCGGTCACCCGGACGACTTCCAGTGCGAGATTCCTCTCCATGGCTTCCCTCTCTAGTTCACTCTCCCCGGGCCGTCAGGAGGGCCGCGCGCAGCCGGTCGGGCAGGCGCCGCAGGCGCCCCCCCTCCCCCAGGCAGGCGTGCACCGTGTGGCCCGAGACCAGGAGCGTGTCGTCGGCGCTGCGGTAGAGCTCGTAGTCGAAGCGCAGCTGCACCCGGCCCACGCTGGAGACCCAGGTGTCGAGGCGGAGCAGATCGTCGTAGCGGGCGGGCTCCTGGTAGCGCGCCTGCGCCTCGACCACCGGGAGGATGAAGCCCTCGGCCTCCACCTCGCGGTAGGGGATCTCCCGGGCGCGGCAGAGCTCGTTGCGGCCCACCTCGAAGAAGCGGAAGTAGTTCGCGTAGTAGACGACGCCCATCTGATCGGTGTCGCCGTAGATCACGCGGATCGGATGCGACACCCGGGAGGGGGCGCTCATCCCTCGTCCTCCGGGAGGATCCAGAGCCGCCGGGGCGGCGCCGCCAGGAAGGGCAGCGCGGCGATGGCCGAGATCGCGCGGGCCAGGTCCCCCTCGAGGCAGGGGTGGGTGATCACGACCACCGGCACCGGGCGGGGGTCGCCCGGGGAGTGGCGCGACTGCTCGACCGCCGAGAGGGAGACCCCGGCGTCGCCCAGGGCCGTGGCGAGGCTCCCGAGGACCCCGGGGCGATCCTCGACCTCGAAGTGGAGGTAGGCCGCGGCGCGGTGCTCCCCGGGCGGCAGGAGGCGGGCCTCCTGCATCTCGGTGTCCCGCACCGAGCGGGCCGGCACGCGGCCGGCGGTCCCCAGCCGGAGGTTGCGGGCGCACTCGACGAGATCCGACACCACCGCCGAGCCGGTGGGCAGGCTGCCCGCGCCGGCGCCGACCAGCAGGCTGCTCCCGAGGGCCTGGGCCTGCAGCATCACCGCGTTGTCCGCCCCCCGCACCGCGGCGAGGGGGGAGCGCACCGGCACCAGGGTCGGGCGCACCGCCAGGGCCAGCCGACCGTCCTCGCCCCGGGTGGCGGTGGCCAGCAGCTTCACCATCTGCCGGCGCTCGCGGGCCTCCTGCACGTCGGCCCGGGCGATGCCGGTGATGCCGACGGTGGGGATGTCGCCCGGATGGACCCGCACCCCGAAGCCGATGGCGGCCAGGAGCGCCAGCTTCTCGGCCGCGTCCCGCCCCTCGACGTCGGAGCTGGGGTCGGCCTCGGCGTAGCCGGCGGCCTGCGCCCCCGCGATGGCCTCCTCGAGCGCGCAGTCCTCGTTCCACATCCGATCGAGGATGTAGTTGGTCGTGCCGTTGAGGATGGCGGTGATCCCCTCGAGGCGATCGGAGGCCAGCCCCTCCCGCAGGGTGCGGATCACCGGCAGGCCGCCGCCGACCGCCGCCTCGTAGAAGACGTCGAGGGCCTTCTCCCGGGCCAGCGCGAAGATCTCGTCACCGTGGTGAGCCAGCAGGGTCTTGTTGGCGGTCACCACGTGCTTGCCCCGGGAGAGGGCGCCGAGGACGGCCTCCCGGGCCGTGTCGGTGCCGCCCATCACCTCGACGACGATCTGGATCCGGGGATCGTCGAGGACGGCGGCGAGGTCGGTGGTGAGCTCCAGCCCCTCGAGCTCGAGCTCCCGGGGCCGCTGCGCGTCTCGCACCAGCACCTTCCGGATGACCGGCCGCGCTCCCAGGCGCGCCTCGATCTCGGCGCCGTGGGAGCGCAGGATGTGGAGGACGCCCGAGCCGACGTTGCCGAGCCCGAGCAGTCCGATGGAGATCTCGCTCATGGCGTGGCGGTGGCCGGCAGCTCGTAGCGCACCAGCTGCAGGGAGGCGGCGGGCACTCTGCCCCTCCCCTGCACCTCGGCCCAGGTCTCGAAGCGCACCAGCCCGACCTCCGGGCAGTAGACGTCACGCTTGAAGAGCAGGGTCGAGGCGTCCTGCCGGTTCTCCGCCAGCACCACCACGCAGCCCTCGAAGTTGCCGGCCGGCGTGGTCTGCCGCACCCCGACGTTCTCGATCTGGTAGCGCTCCGTGCTGCTCACGCTCACCACCGAGTTCCAGCGGGTGCCCTTCACCAGGGGACCCTTGAGGAGGTAGCGGGCCGGGCTGCGCAGGCCGTCGCCGTCGAACTGATAGCGCTCGCTCTCGCTGTCCACGAACCAGCCGGCGTCCTCGCTGACCACCGAGACGCTGCGGCTCACCTTCTGGCCCAGGAGGGTCCCCTCGTAGTGCCAGGTGTTCCCGACGGCGAGGGGAAAGAAGGGCTCGACGCTCGCACGGGCCGGCGCGCCCACCTGCTCCTCGGCGGCCGGCGCGTGCGCGCAGGCTCCGGCCAGCATCAGGGTGATCCCGAGCAGGGCCAGCGTGGCGGGCGCGCGCTTCATTCCTCGTCTCCCCGGAAGAGGCGCAGGGCGGTCTCGTCGACCGTGACCCGCTCCTCGTAGGCGTAGCGGACACCGACGCCGAGCTTCAGGCAGAGCTCGGCGAGGGCGGTGCCGTCCAGGATCAACACCGTCGGGCGGGAGGCGTCCTCGGCCTGCGCCCGCGCGGCGGAGCTCGCCTTGCCGCGGCTCACCAGGACCCCGATGCTGGCGCCGTTGCCGGCCTGCTCCGCCCGCAGCTGCTCGATGTCGTCGACCCGCAGGTCGCCGCTGCCGTGGTCCACCCGGATGGCGATCCGGATCCGCGCGGCGCCGAAGGCCACCTTGGCGGTGAAGAGGGGCGAGCCGTCGGCGGCCCGGGAGGCGGTCCTGAAGCCCTCGAGCCCCATCCGCATCCCGAGGGCCCGCACCACGCCCTCGAGCTCGTCGCCGTGGAGCTTGCGCAGGAAGGGCACCAGCTGCCGGACGGCCTGCCGGCTCTGCTCCTCGTTGCGCCGGGGGCGCGGATCTTCCGGCGGACCGGCGTCGTTGAGGGGCGGCCGCAGGGTGATGCGATCGCCCTCGAGCTCGAAGGTGCCGGCGAGGCCGGCCGCGAGGGCCCGCTCGGTGTCGGCAGCGGCCAGGGTGCGCAGCCCATCGATGTCGGTCGGGAAGCCCTCGGGCAGGTTCTCCTGCCGGGGGATCGCGTCCGCGATGTAGAGCAGATCGATCGGGCCTCCGCCGACCTCGCGCACCAGGGCGACCAGCGCCTCGATCTGCGTCTCGCCCTCCCGTGCGCGGCGGCGCCGGCGGCGCGAGCGCGCGCGGGCCTGCTTCTCGATGGTGTCCCAGCGTCCGGTGCGCTCGGCCTCGGAGGCCAGCCGCGCCTCCTTCAGGGGCATGGGGTTGCGCTCGGGTCCGCGCAGGGGCGGCCCCTCCCCTCGATCGGGGGAGAGGATCTCCTCGACGGCCTCGGGGACGTGGGTGAGCCCCCAGGAGGCCAGCCCGAAGATGCCGGCCTCGGTGGCCACCAGCTCTCCCGGCGGCTCGCGCGAGGCCATGGCGGCCAGGCGCGATCGCATGACGGATTCGGGCAGGCGCCCGGTGTGGGAGAGCAGGTCCTTTTCGAGGGCCGCGGCAGTGATGGCCTCGAAGTGCATCGGCTCTCCGGCGGCACGTAGAACTTCCAGAGCGGCTTCGTAGTAAGTCATGGGCGGGGGAATCTAGACCAGGCTCGACCCTTTGTGGAGCTTCGAGACACTCGGGTACCCTCGGGGCTCCCATGTTGCGCCTCGGATTCAGCCTCCACCCGGACCTCGATCGCGATCTGGGGGCCCTCGCCGGCCTCCCCTCGGTCCTCCTCGCGGAAGAGACCGAGGTCCTCCACCTGGAGGTCGACGGAGTCGAGCTCCTGGCCGGACACGGGGAGGAGCGCCTCGAGCGGCTCCTGGAGGAGCTGCTGCGCCTGGGGGAGATCCTGGCCGGCGGCGCCGAGGCGGCGACCGCCCACTTCGGCCCCGAGCCCGTGGAGCTGGCGATCCAGCGCGGCGACGACGAGGCCTGGCTCTCCCTGCTGATCCCGGGGATGCCGCCTCGCCTCCTCCTTCACCACCACCCGGTCCCCCTGGCGGATCTGCTCGGCCAGATCGCCGGGCTCGCCCGCTCGGTCGCCGGCCGGCTGGGCGGCGGCGAGCCCGCCCTCGATCGCCTCCGGCGGCGCCTCGTCACCCGGGCCGATCACCTCTGCCGCCCGCCTGCCCCCCGCCGCGCCCCCCGCGCCCGGCCCCCGGCGATGGAGCTCCCGGGCGCCGGCCGCTGGCGGCGCTCCCTGCCGGGCGGCGCCGAGCTCGCCCTGGAGGTCGATCCCGTCACGCCGCCGGGAGGTGCCCTGCCCTCGGTCGTGCTCGGGGAGCTCTCCCTGGGGGACTGGCGGCACCGGGGACCGCTCCTGCCCTTTCTCGAGGGGCTGCTCGAGGAGCTGAACGCGGCCCTGTCCACCCTCGACGACGAGAGCTTCCCCGCCCTCCCCCTCGGGGAGGCCACCCTCCACCCCGCCCCGCAGGGCAGGGCCTCCCTCCTGGCCGGGGCGACGCTCCCGATCGGCCCGGGGCGGATCATCGCCTTCTTCCTCGAGGTTTACGGGGACTACCTCGAGTCCTGCATGAAGGCGTCCCGGGCCGCGGGGGAGCGGCCTCCGGCGCGCCTCGCCGAGGCGGACGAGGCACGCCGCGCCCTCCTCTACCGCCTCGGCCTCGAGGAGGTGGCGGGCGGCCTGCCGCTCCCCGCCGCGCCCCCGGAGCCCCCGGCCCGCCCCGGCCAGGCGCCCTCCTTCGGCCCGGGTGACCTGCGCCACGTGGGCCTGCGCCGCCAGTGGGTGCGGGAGCACCCGCTCGAGGGCACGCGGGCGCTGCTGACGCACCACCGATGCCTGGTCCTCGCCGGAGAGGGAGGCCTGGCCCTGATCGACGCTCGCGCCGGCGACCTCTGCCGCTCACTCCCCGAGGGCCGCGGGGCCCTGCCGGTGCCGGGCCACCCCGACCTCCTGATCCGGAGCGGGGAGGCCCTCGAGCGGCGGGGCGCCGGCGGCGCGCTGCGCTGGCGGAGGGAGGTCGGCCCCCTCGCGGCGGAGCCGGCCCTCGCCGGGGCCCGGCGGCTCCTCCTCCTCGAGGCCGGCCGCCACCTCCACTGCCTCGACGCCGGGAGCGGGGAGACCCTCTGGCGCAGCCTCTCGGCCACCGATCCCGCCGCCCGCCGCTGGCTGCGGCCCCTCGGCGCGGCCCTGCTCCTCCTCGACGAGTCGGGGGCCGTCGAGCTCTTCGATCCCCACGGGCACGGTGAGGTGCGGGGCCGCCTGCCCCTGCGCCCGGATCGTTCCCCGCTGCCCCTCCCGGGGGGCGGCCTGCTGGTCCTCGGGCGGCGAGAGGGCGGCCCCGGAGCGCTCCTCCTGCGACCCGAGGGGCCGAGCGGGCCGGCCGCGCCCGGCCTCCCCCTGCCCCCCCTGCGCTCCCTCGAGGGCGCGCTCCCCCGGGGCGGGCGCCTCCTGCTCTGGGGCCGGGACGGGGAGGAGACCTCGTCCCTCTGGTCGCTCCGGCTGGACGGCGCCGAGGCCCGCCTGCTGCTGCGGGCCCCCGGGCCCCTGACGCTCGAGGCCTGGCGAGGGGGGTGGCTGGCGGTGGACGGCCGGGGCCACGCGCACGCCTCGGGCAGCCCCGGCGCGAGCCTGCCCCTCGAGCTCGGCGAGGGCCCGGTCGGGCTCCTGCGCTTCGGGGAGATCGTGATCGCCACCGCCGAGCACCTGGCGGTCGTCCATCGATCGGGATCGCGCCGCCTGGGTGCCCTGGAGCTGGGCCCGGCCGAGGGGCCCGTGATCCTGCGACGGGGGCCGGGGCGCTCCTTCAGCCTGGTCGACGGACACGGCTGCCTGCAGCGCTTCTCCGTCGCCGGCCACCTCTCGGTGGTCGTCTAGCTAGATCCCCAGGAAGAGTCGCTTGCCGAAGTTCAGGGCGAGCTCGGCGTCGAAGATCTTCCGGGCGGCGGCCTCGATGTCGTACTCGACCCGGACGTACTCGAAGGTCCGGGCGTTGGTGTCGAAGACGCCGCAGCAGGCCCGGTTGTCGTAGTCCCGGGGCTGCCCCACCGAGCCCACCGTGATGATGTAGTTGTAGCCCTTGCGCACGCCGAAGCGCTGGGCCACCACGTCGTGGGCGTCATCCGTCCCCAGGGCGAAGGACTTGCAGAGGTGGGAGTGGCCGATGAAGTTCACGTCCGAGAGCTGACCACGCAGGGGCAAGAGCTCCCGGGCCTGCTCCAGGGCGAAGACGTAGGCGTACTCCTCGGGAGAGATCGGGCTGCCGTGGGTGTAGCAGAGGCCCAGCTCCTCGTCCCGGATCTGGTAGGGCAAGGAGGTCAGCCAGTTGAGGTTGTCCTCGGAGAGGTGGTTGCGGCACCAGTCGAGGGCGTGGCGGGCGGCGTCGTAGTAGTAGGAGTAGTCCATCCTCCCGGCCACCGCGGCGTCGTGGTTGCCCAGGACGCAGACCTCCGCGACCTCCCGCACCCGGCTGCAGCACTCGTCCGGCTGCGCCCCGTAGCCCACCACGTCGCCCAGGCAGATGTAGCGGTCGATCTCGAGGCCCGAATACGCCTCGAGGACCGCCTCGAGGGCGTCCAGGTTGCCGTGTACGTCGGAGAAGATGCCGATCCGCATAGCTGCTCGAAAGCCCGCCTCCGGGGCCCTACCCCCCGCTCCGAGTGTGGGCCAAGGCCGGGAGACATGCAACGACTCCGGCGGCCGCCGCGAAGATCAGCTGGCCAGCCTCCGGGTCACGTAGGCGTCGATCGACTTCCAGAGCGCCGGCGCGAGCGGGTGGAAGGAGAGCCCCATCCCCGCCGGGAGCCCCCCCTGGTGCCCGATCGCGCGACTCCAGACCACCGTGGCCTTCGCCTCGAGATCGACGCCGCCCTCCTCGAGGGTCCAGCGGATGCTCAGCACCGTCCCATCGGGGATCGGCGTGGCCGTGCGGATGAACACTCCCCCGAGGGAGATGTTCTCCATCCGGGCGAAGAGCGTGATCTTGCTGGTCTCGATCCAGCAGCGCTCCCCGATCTCGGCTCTCGGGTGGGCGCGTTGGGCAGTGGTGTCGTGCATGTGGATGGGGGGGTTCACCCATTCTACGAAACCGGGAGCGATTCCACCAGGAATCCCTCACCCTGGCCCCCCCGGCCGTCTGCGTCTCGACGCTCCGCATCCCGGTCCCGGTCCGTCTAGTGAGGGAGGGGCTCGAAGCGGGTGAGCTCGACGAAGCCCTCGAGCCGCTCCTGGAGCTCCTCCCGGGAGGCCTCCCAGAGCCGGTCGAGGCCGAAGCCCTGCACCGCGAAGGAGGCCAGTGCGCTGCCCGCGACCATGGCCTGACGCAGGGTCTCGGCGTCGACCTTCCCCTTCCCGGCCAGGTAGCCGGTCAGGCCGCCGGCGAAGCTGTCGCCGGCGCCGGTGGGATCCACGACGTCGGTCAGCGGCATGGCCGGGACGAAGAAGGGCTTGGCGTCGCCGACGAAGAGCATGGCGCCGAACTCGCCCCGCTTGATGATGACGATCTGGGGGCCCAGCTTCTGGATGGCCGCCGCCGCCTTCACGATGTTCTTCTCGCCCGAGAGCATCCGCGCCTCGGTGTCGTTGACCAGGAGCAGGTCCACCCGGGCGATCGTCTTCAGGAGCGCCTCGCGCTTGCCCTCGATCCAGAAGTTCATGGTGTCCAGGGCGATGAGCTCGGGGTCCTCGAGCTGGTCGATGATCTTCCCCTGGATGTCGGGATCGTTGTTGGCGAGGAAGACGAAGCGGCTGTCCCGGAAGCTCTCGGGCAGGACCGGATCGAAGGTCGCCAGGACGCCCAGCTTGGTGTCGATCGTCTTCGCGTCGCCGAAGTCCTCGCCGTACTCGCCGGTCCAGCGGAAGGACTCACCCTCGGTGCGCTCGACGCCGCTGCAGTCGATCCCGCGCTTGCCCAGCTCCGCGAGGGGCTCCTCGGGGAAGTCGGCGCCGATCACCGAGACGACCCGCACCGGGTGGAAGAAGGCGGCGGTGGTCGAGCTGAAGGTGGCCGCGCCGCCGATCACCTCCGGGCGGTGACCGGCCGGAGACTTGAGGTTGTCGATGGCCATCGAGCCCACGACGAGTAGGGACATGTTGCTGCTCCGGTGGCTGGAGGGGTCAGGAGAGGTGGCGATCGACCAGGAGGGCCAGCCGCTCGCGCGCCTCGGCCGGGATGTGATCCGGCGAGGTCATGATGGCGTGCTGGAGGGCGTTCGGGCAGGCGCAGGGCCGCTCGGTGGAGAGGCGCTCGGCGACCCCCCGGATGACGGCCTGGGCCCGCTGCACGTTCTGCCGCAGGGTCTCGAGCACCGAGGCGACGCTGACATCGTCGTGACCGTCGTGCCAGCAGTCGTAGTCGGTGGCCAGGGCGAGGGTCGCGTAGCAGAGCTCCGCCTCCCGGGCGAGCTTCGCCTCGGGGAGGTTGGTCATCCCGATCACCGAGACGCCCCAGCTGCGGTAGATGTTGGACTCGGCGCGGGTGGAGAAGGCCGGCCCCTCCATGCAGATGTAGGTGCCGCCCTCGTGCACCGCCCCGCCCTCCTCGGGCTGGGTGGCCTTCGCCGCCGCGGTGATGAGGCCGCCCAGGCGGTTGCAGATGGGGTCGCCGAAGGCCACGTGCGCCACGATCCCGTCGCCGAAGAAGGTGGGCACCCGCTGCCGGGTCCAGTCGAAGAGCTGATCCACGATGACGACGTCACCGGGGTGGATCTCCTCCTTCATCGAGCCCACGGCCGAGACCGAGAGGATCTGCTCGACCCCCAGCTTCTTCAGGCCCCAGATGTTCGCCCGGTTGTTGATCTCCGAGGGCATCAGGCGATGCCCCACCCCGTGGCGGGGGAGGAAGACCAGGGTGGTCTCCCCGAGCCGGCCCCGGACGTAGGCGTCGGAGGGCTCACCGAAGGGGGTCGAGAGCTCGATGCGCTCGACGTCCTTCAGGTCGGGGAGATCGTAGAGGCCGCTGCCTCCGAGGATTCCGAGGGTGGGTCCAGACATAGGGGGCGCTTCCTACCGCACCGCGGGCGCCTTGCGCAATGCCGGTACCCTGCTAGCCACGCGCGGCGAGCTGTCCGCAGGCCGCGTCGATGTCCCGGCCGCGGGAGCGGCGGATCACCGCCGTGAGGCCCCTGCGCTCCAGACGGGCCCGGAAGGCCTCGATCCGGTCGTCGCCGGGGCGCCGGAACATGAAGGGCCCCGAGTGCCCGTCGTCCCCGACGCCGGGCTCCACCTCGTTGAAGGCGATCAGGTTCACCTTCGCCGGCAGATCGGCGAGGAGATCGGCCAGGCGATCGGCGTCCTCGAGCTCGTCGGTGACGCCGGCCAGCAGCACGTACTCGATCGTGACCCGCCTCCCCCGCCGCGTGGGCAGGTTCCGGCAGGTTCGGATCACCTCGGCCAGGGGCCAGCGGCGGTTCAGCGGCATCAGGTGATCGCGGACCTCGTCGGTGGTGCCGGTGAGGGAGAGGGCCACCTTCACCTCGGTCTCCCGCCCCAGCCGCTCCAGCTGCGGCACCAGGCCCGCCGTGCTGACCGTCACGTGCCGGTGGGAGAAGTCGGGGCCCATCGGGTCCAGGAGGACGTCCAGCGCCGACTTGAGGGCCTCGTAGTTGTGGAGGGGCTCCCCCATCCCCATGAAGACCAGGTTGGTCAGGGGTCGGGGTCCCTTCAGGCCCTCCTCCACCAGCAGGTCGTTCACGGCGTGGACCTGGGCCACGATCTCGCTGGCGGAGAGCTGCCGCACCAGCCCGAGGGTGGCCGTCATGCAGAAGGCGCAGCCCATGGCGCAGCCCACCTGGGAGGAGACGCAGAGGGTCTTGCGGGTGGGCGGCACCTCGCCGGCGGCCCCCGCCGCGCGCTCCTCCCGATCCCACTCGGGGATGTAGACCGACTCGATGAGGTGCCCGTCGTGGGTGCGGAAGGCGAACTTCATCGTCCCGTCGCTGGAGCAGTGGGTCCGGTCGAGGGTGAGGGGCCGCGGCGGGTCCAGCTCCTCGAGGCGCTCCCGCAGGTCGGCCGGCAGGTTGGTCATGGCGCCGAATTCGGGCTGGCGCCGGAAGTGGAGCCACTGGAAGAGCTGGTCTCCGCGGTAGCGGGGCATCCCCAGGCGCTCGACCAGGAAGTCGGTCAGGGCCTGGCGTCCGAGGCCCCGCAGGTCCAGGGTTCCGGTCTGTTCGCTCATCGGGAGCTCTCCCTGCCGTCCTTGCGCGCCACCGCGGCGGCGTAGCTGCCGGTCACGCCCTCCGGCCGCACCAGGCGGGCCTGGGGCGAGGCGTCGACCCACTCCCCCACCCGGAAGACCTCCACCCGCCCGACCCGCCGCTCGTCGGCGGAGCGGACCACGAAGGCGTAGCCCCGGAAGCGCACCATCGTGCCGACGTCGGGCACCCGCCCGGCGGTGGCCGTGATGAAGCCGCCGACGGACTCGTAGTCCCCCTCCTCGGGGAACTCCACCTCGAGGCGCTCCTCGAGGTCCCGCAGGTGGGTGCTGGCCTCCACCAGCAGGTGGCCGTCGGCCAGGCGCCGGATGCCGACCCCCAGCTCGTCGGTCTCGTCGTGGATCTCCCCGACGATCTCCTCGACCACGTCCTCGAGGGTCACCACGCCGCTGGTGCCGCCGAACTCGTCGACCACGATGGCCATGTGGGTGTGGCGCTTCTGCATCTCCTTCATGAGCCGGGAGACCTTCATCACCTCCGGCACGAAGAAGGGGGGCTTGAGCAGCGAACGCAGGTCGAATTGCTCGTCCTCCCGCAGGGCGCCGAGGAGCTCCTTGGCGAAGAGGACCCCCACCACCGAGTCGACGTTGCCCTGGTAGACGGGGATCCGGCTCTTCTCGGAGCGCTGCACCACCTCGAGGATGTTCGCGCGGCTCTCCTCCACGTCCAGGGCGATCATCTGGGTGCGGGGCACCATGATCTCCTTGGCCAGGAGGTCGGTGAACTCCAGCACGCTGGAGAGCAGCTCTCGCTTCACGCCCTTGATGGCGCCGGTCTCGGAGCCCAGCCCGATCAGGAAGTCGATCTCCTCGCCGGTGACCGGCGGGGGCTTCTCGCTGCCGTGCGCGCTGCGCGAGACCGCGAGCGAGATGGTGTCGAGGAGCCAGATCGCCGGGAAGAGCCCGTAGTAGAAGGGGCGCAGCATCCGGATGCAGGGCACCGCCCAGCGCTCGGCCTGCTCCCGGGCCAGGGTCTTCGGGGTGATCTCGCCGAAGACGAGCACCACGAAGGTCATCACGCCGGTGACGATGGCCAGGGCCGCCGAGCCGAAGAGGCCCAGGGCGATCTCGGTGGTCAGGGCCGTGGCCCCGATGTTCACCAGGTTGTTGCCCAGGAGCAGCGCCGTCAGCACCCGCCGGGGCTGCTCGATCCAGAGATCGAGCGCCCGCGCGCTGTCGCCGAGGCGATCCCGCAGCGCCCGCGCCCGCGCCTCACCGAGGCTCGAGAGGGCGGTCTCCGTCCCCGCGAAGAAGAACGAGCCCACCAGCAAGAGGATGAGCACCGCCAGGTCGAGGAAGGACCAGGGTTCCGGAGGGGGTTCCAAGACTCGAAGATCGTAGCAGTCGGCTCCCCGGGCCCGCAATCGTGCAGGCCACGGGGCGCCGGGGGAGGCCCGCTAGCCCTGGTGGACTTCCAGGCCGCGGAAGAACCAGCCGGTCTCGAAGGCGGCGGTCTCGACGGCGTCGGAGCCGTGGACCGTGTTCTCCTCGATGTTGCTGGCGTAGAGCTTCCGGAGGGTGCCCTCGTCGGCGTTCTCGGGGTTGGTCGCGCCCATGATGCCGCGCCAGCGGGCGATGGCGTCCTCGCCCTCGAGGATCATCAGCACCACCGGACCCCGGGTCATGAAGGTGACCAGGTCGGCGAAGAAGGGGCGCTCCTTGTGGACGGCGTAGAAGCCCTCGGCCTCCCGCTTGGAGAGGTGCTGCATGCGCATCGCGACGGGGGTGAGCCCCTCCTCGAGGATGCGGTCGATGATCTTGCCGACGACCTTCTTCTCGACGCCGTCGGGCTTGATGATGGCGAGGGTGCGCTCGGTGGCCATGGGTGACTCCTTGGTGAAATCGGGTCGAAAAAGGAAAAGGGCGACGCCCCATAGCACATGGAGCGCCGCCCGTGAAAAGGGATCGGATCCCCTCGATCGGCTAGGCCGCCTCGAGGGCCGCCTTCATGGTGGTGCCGAGCTCGGAGGGGGACTCGGCCACGGCCACCCCGGCCTCCTTGAGGGCCGCGATCTTCTCGGCCGCGGTGCCCTTGCCGCCCGCGATGATCGCGCCGGCGTGGCCCATCCGCTTGCCCGGAGGGGCCGTCCGGCCCGCGATGAAGCCGGCGACCGGCTTCTTCATGTTCTCGCGGATCCAGGCGGCGGCCTTCTCCTCGTCGTTGCCGCCGATCTCGCCGATCATGATCACGCCCTCGGTCTCGGGGTCCTCGTTGAAGAGCTCGAGGACCTCGACGAAGCCGAGGCCGTGGATGGGGTCACCGCCCATGCCGATGGCGGTCGTCTGGCCCATCCCGATGGCGCCGAGCTGACCCACGGCTTCGTAGGTCAGGGTGCCCGAGCGGGAGATCACGCCGATCTTGCCGGGGGTGTGCACGTGGCCCGGCATGATGCCGATCTTGCACTGCCCCGGGGTGATGATGCCCGGGCAGTTGGGGCCGAGCAGGCGGGTCTTGCTCTGCTTCTCGAGGAAGGCCCGCACCGGGACCATGTCCTGGATCGGGATGCCCTCGGTGATGCAAACCGCCAGGGGCAGCTCGGCGTAGGCGGCCTCGAGGATCGCGTCGGCCGCGAAGGGCGGCGGCACGAAGATGACGGAGGCGTTGGCGCCGGTCTCCTTCGCCGCCTGCTCGACGGTGTCGAAGATCGGGACCTTGCCCTCGAACTTGGTGCCGCCCTTCCCCGGGACGACGCCGGCCACCACGTTGGTGCCGTACTCCATCATCTGGCCGGTGTGGAAGGCGCCGGCGCCGCCGGTGATGCCCTGAACGATGAGCTTGGTGTCCTTGTTGACGAGAATGGCCATCGCTTCAGCCCTCCTTCACCGCGGAGACGACCGCAGCTGCCGCATCGCCCATGGACTGGGCGGGGATGATCTTCAGGCCGGAGTTCTCGAGGATCTCCCGGCCCTTCTCCACGTTGGTGCCCTCGAGCCGGACGACGAGCGGGACCTCGAGGCCCAGCTCCTTCGCCGCCGCGACGACGCCCTCGGCGATGACATCGCACTTCATGATGCCGCCGAAGATGTTCACGAGCACGCCCTTCACGGCGTCGTCCTCGAGGATGATCTTGAAGGCCTCGGTGACCTTCTCGGTGGTCGCGCCGCCGCCGACATCCAGGAAGTTCGCCGGCTCGCCGCCGTGGAGCTTGATGATGTCCATGGTGGCCATGGCCAGGCCCGCGCCGTTGACCATGCAGCCGATGTTCCCGTCGAGGGCGATGTAGGAGAGGTCGAACTTCTTGGCCTCGGTCTCCTTCGGGTCCTCCTCGCTGAGGTCCCGGTACTCCTCGATGTCCTGGTGGCGGTACATCGCGTTGTCGTCGAAGGACATCTTGGCGTCGAGGGCCACGACCTCGCCGGCCTTGGTCACGACCAGCGGGTTGATCTCGGCCAGGGAGGCGTCGCTGTCGACGTAGGCCTGGTAGAGGGCCTTGGCGAACTTCACGAACTGCTTCGCCGCGTTGCCCTCGAGCTCGAGCCCGTAGGCCAGGGAGCGGCCCTGGAAGTCGCGCAGCCCCAGGACCGGGTCCACGGCGGCCTTCAGGATCTTCTCGGGGGTCTCGGCCGCGACCTTCTCGATCTCGACGCCGCCCTCGGTGGAGGCCATGAGCACCACCTGGCCCCGCTCACGGTCGAGGGTGAGCCCGACGTAGAGCTCCCGGGCGATGTCGCAGCCCGCCTCGACCAGCACCTTCTCCACCCGCTTGCCCTCGGGGCCCGTCTGGTGGGTCACGAGCTGCATTCCCAGGATCTCCCGGGCCCGCTCCTCGGCCTCCGCCGGCCCCTTGGCCAGCTTCACGCCGCCGCCCTTCCCGCGGCCGCCCGCGTGGATCTGGGCCTTGACCACCACCACGTCGGTGCCGATCTCCTGGGCGGCCATCTTGGCCTCCTCGGGAGTGCGCGCCACCCGGCCCTCCAGGGTGGTGACCCCGTAGCGCCGCAAGATCTCCTTGGCTTGATACTCGTGAACCTTCATTGGCTTCCTCTGTTGAAGACGGCGGCCCTCGCACTCACGAGGGCCGCCGTCGTGAACTTCTGGTGTCTGCTATCGGTCTAGCCGAGGCGGGTCTTGGTCTCCTCGACGACCTTCTTCACGGCCTCGAGGCTGTTCGCCAGCTCGGCCTTCTGGTCGTCGGTGAGCTTCACCTCGATCACCTTCTCGACGCCCTTGGCCGAGATCTTGGCCGGCACGCCGATGTAGTAGCCGTCGATGCCGTACTCGCCCTCGCAGAGGCAGGCGCTGGGCAGGATCCGGCCCTGGTCGAGGATGTAGGCCTCGGCCATGGCGATGGCGGAGGCGGCCGGGCTGTAGAAGGCCGAGCCGTTCCCGAGCAGGCCCACGATCTCACCGCCGGCCTTGCGGACCCGGGACTCGATGGCGTCGAGGCGCTCGGCCGAGATCAGCTCGTTGACGGGGATGCCGCCCACCGAGCAGTAGGAGCGCAGGGGCACCATGGTGTCGCCGTGGCCGCCGAGCACGATGGCCTGGACGTCCTTCACGGAGACGTCGAGCTCCATCGCGACGAAGGAGCGGTAGCGGGCGGTGTCGAGGACGCCGGCCATGCCGACGACGCGCTCCTTCGGGAAGCCCGTGATCTCCTTCATGGCGTAGACCATGGAGTCGAGGGGGTTCGAGATGACGATCACGAAGGCGTTCGGGCAGTGCTCCTTGATGTTGGTCGCGACGTCCTTGATGATCTTCACGTTGGTGTCGAGCAGGTCGTCCCGGCTCATGCCCGGCTTGCGGGGCACACCGGCGGTGACGATGCAGACGTCGGCGCCCGCGCAGTCCTTCCAGTCGCTGGTGCCGGTGATGCGAGCGTCCCAGCCGTCGACGGGGCTGCCCTCGAAGAGGTCGAGGGCCTTGCCCTTGGCGGTGCCCTCGGCGATGTCGAAGAGGACGACGTCGCCGAGCTGCTTCATGCCCGCCCAGTGAGCCAGGTTGCCGCCGATCATGCCGGCGCCGATCATCGCGATCTTCGTGCGTGCCATGGGAGTGTCTCCTTCTGGTGGGCTCGTCCCGGAGTTCGGTTGGCCCGTTATGGTTCGTTCAGGCGTGTACGGGAGCGGCGCGCATCGTGCCGACGCCGGTTACTGCGGAGGTCAGGCGAGTGGCCCCCTCTGTCTCGCCGAGTTGGACCGTAGGTCCCCCACCCGCGGATGGCAGCGCTCCACCGAGGGCTCGAAGGAGTCCCCTAAAGGCACGGCCGAGAGCATCGAGGAGAGAGTGCATGGCAACGAGCTAGGAGGTGGGTGCGGAGTACCTAGCCCGCCCCCCGGGGGGGGTCAAGACGCACTCGACCCCTCCAGGGCGAGGCCTGGAAGGGTCGAAGGGACGCGGAAGAGGGCGCGGGGCCCCTTCAGGCGCCTACCACTTCTCGGCGAAGCTCGAGACGACCGGGATCTTCCAGCGCTCGCCGCCGAAGGCCTTCACCATCGCCACGATGTCGAGGACGAAGAGGCCGAGCTGGGCGAAGATGGCGAGGAGGCCGATGATCATGCCGAGGATCGGGATGAAGCCCAGGATCGTGCTGGCGATCATCAGCGCGATGGAGGTGCCGCAGAGGGTCAGGCCCTGCTTGGAGTGCCAGCGGATGAAGTCGCTGTCCTTCACGGTCAGGTAGGGGATCAGGGCGAAGATCCCGAAGTAGGACAGGAAGATCATCGCGGCGTCCTGGTCGCGCTTCTCGGTGGCCATGTCGGCGGCGGGGGCCGAGGCGGGCATCGAGCCGTTGGCCTGGTCCTGAGTCTGGTTCTCCATCTTCCGTCTCCTAGAAAAAGGGTTGGGATCGTCGGTGGAGGGTCCCCCGACCGCTGACGACCGGCGGGACCCTAACGACCCGCCCTGGGCGGGTCAAGCGAACCTTTCTGACGCCTCGCACCATTCCTCTGGCGCGGCCCTTCGCGGTAGAGGGCCCCATGCGCAAGACCAAGATCATCTGCACCCTCGGCCCGGCGAGCGACACGCCCGAGGCCATCCTCGCCCTCATCGAGAACGGGATGGACTGCGCCCGGCTGAACTTCTCCCACGGTGATCACGAGAGCCACCGCCGCACCTACGATCGGGTGCGGGAGGCCGCGGCGAAGGCCGGGCGGCCGGTGGCGATCCTCCAGGACCTGCAGGGCCCGAAGATCCGGGTCGGCCGCCTGGCGGGCGGGAGCCGGGCGCTGGAGGAGGGGGCGCGGATCACGCTGGTGAGCGGCGCCGTGGAGGCCACCGGGGACGAGGTGCCGGTGGACTACCCCGGGCTCGCCGGGGACCTGCGGGTGGGTGACCCCATTCGCCTCGACGACGGCCTGCTGGGCCTCGAGGTCGAGGCCATCGAGGGCGACCGGGTCGTCGCCCGGGTCGTGGACGGCGGCCTGCTCAAGGACCGCAAGGGCGTGAACCTGCCGGGCTCGGCGGTCTCCCTGCCCTCCCTCACCGACAAGGACAAGGCCGACCTCGAGCTGGGCCTCGAGCTGGGCGTCGACTTCGTGGCCCTCTCCTTCGTGCGGGGCCCCGAGGACCTCGAGGCGGTGCGCCCCTACCTGGGGGATCCGGCCGAGGGCGGCACGCCGCTGATCGCCAAGCTGGAGCGTCCCCAGGCCGTCGACTGCCTCGACGAGGTCATCGCCGCCGCCGACGGCCTGATGGTGGCCCGGGGCGACCTGGGGGTCGAGCTGCCCCTGGAGCGGGTGCCGATCATCCAGAAGCTGGCCATCGAGAAGATCAACGCCTGCGGCAAGCTGGTGATCACCGCCACCCAGATGCTGGAGTCGATGACCCGCTCGAGCCGCCCCACCCGCGCCGAGGTCTCGGACGTGGCCAACTCGGTCTACGACGGCACCGACGCCGTGATGCTCTCCGGCGAGACGGCCAGCGGCGAGCACCCCATCGAGGCGGTGCGCACGATGAGCAAGATCGTCCGGGAGGTGGAGGCCTCCGAGCGCTTCCGCCAGGGGCACGCCCGGTCCTTCATGACCAGCCTCCCCACCTTCCAGAACGCCGCCGCCCGGGCCGCCGTGCAGGCGGCCAGCGATCTGGGCATCGGCACCATCGTGGCCTTCACCGAGTCGGGGCGGAGCGCCGAGCTGATCTCCGAGTACCGCCCCGAGGCCCGGATCCTCGCCTTCTCCCCGGTGGCGCGGACCCTCCAGCGGATGGCCCTGACCTGGGGCGTGGTGCCCATGCACTGCCGCCGCTTCGACTCCACCGACGCGATGTTCGGCGCGGTGGAGACCGACCTGCTCTCCCGCGGGCTCTGCCAGTCGGGGGACGCCATCATCCTGGTGGCCGGCGTGCCGCCCAACCAGCGCCAGTCGACCAACCTGGTCAAGCTGCACCGGGTGGGCTGACGGCTGCTTGACCTGCCGCACGCAACGGGGGACCTTTCGCGGGTGATGCGCCTTCCCCTCGCCGCCCTCGCCCTGACGCTGCTGGCCCTGCCCGGCCTGGCCCGGAGCCAGGACGAGGAGGCACCCGCCGAACCCACGGCCGCGCCGGCGGGCGCGGCGGCCGCCGCGGAGGCCCCCGCCGAGCCGAAGCCCGCCCCGGCGCCGGAGAAGAAGGCGGCGGAGCCGGCGAAGGAGGAGGAGCCCGCGCCGGAGCCGGAGCCCGAGAAGGCGACCGCGCCGGCAAAGGAGGCGGCGCCGGCCCCCGCGCCGGCCGAGGAGGCAACCCCCTCCCCTGCACCGGCGAAGGCGTCCCCGAAGAAGGCCGCGCCGAAGCCGAAGGCGCCCGCCCCGCCGCCGCCCGCGCCGAAGACGGAGCCGAAGCCTGCGCCGGAGCCGAAGCCGGTCCCCGCGCCCGCACCCACGCCCGCGCCGGAGACGAAGACCCCGCCCCCCCCG